>JAZSFG010000113.1:0-19871 GCA_045532065.1 Ruminococcus sp.
GGCTCTTCTGAAGATGGCTCTTCTGAAGATGGCTCTTCTGAAGGGTCCTCTGATGATGGTTCTTCTGAAGGTTCTTCTGAAGAAGGCTCTTCTGAAGGTTCCTCTGATGATGGCTCTTCGTCTGGGAAGATTTCCTTAATATCAACAGAACCGACTGCGTTGCCGTCATCCCATAACATATAGTAGCAAGCGCCATCGTAGAAGCCTTCCTTAATATCAGGAGTCTTATCTAATGCACCTGAACCATCGTCCTTAATACCAGTGATAAGGAAACCTTCGATGTCAGCAGGAACTTCTAACATATAAACGTCGTATTTACCATCGTTGTCAAAGAAGTCCATTGGAGCGCCCGGATACTCTGTACCAGCCTGTGTGCCACCCCAATAGTGCATCTTAACATCTGACCACAACCAGTTGTTCTGGAAGTAGATTGTGATTGTATCAACAGGATCAACTGATGGATCGTCTGAAGGCTCTTCACTTGGCTCTTCTGATGAAGGGTCAACTGTTGGCTCGTCGCCTGTAGCTTCGCTTTCATCCTCGCTTGGAACTGTTGGGTCAACAGGAACTTCCTTAGGAATTACTGTGAAGAATTTGTATGACCAATCGCTGTTTCCTTCAGGTCTGAAGTACAATGTGCAATCGCCAGCTTTTGCAGCGCCGATGCCGTAGTCTTCGCCACCGTCGTTGTACCACTTTGCGATAGCTGTACCATCAAAGTAAACAACCTTAATAGCGTCGCCTTCTACGAATGTGTACTCAAGCATATACTCGCCAGCGTTGCCTTCGTTAGCAACGAGCATTCTATCAGCTGCGTTTTCATCAACAAACCACTTGTCTTCGCCGTTTAATGTACCAACGAGGTAGTAACCAGCAGGAATAACTACAGGAGGATCTGTAGGCTCTTCTTCTGAAGATGGCTCTTCTGAAGGGTCTTCTGATGGCTCTTCTGATGGCTCTTCTGATGGGTCTTCTGATGGGTCTTCTGAAGATGGCTCTTCAACTTCTGGATATGTAACGCCGAGCTGTGAGTTCGAAATACCGAATGAGAATACGTACTCACCAGCTGCTTTTGTTGTGATTGTACAGTTGTCGCCATTTGAAGAACTGAATGTAAGACCTTCTACAGTATCTGTGATAGGTGTCTTGCAGCTAGTCCAAGCGCCTTCTCTTACAACCTTGAACTCATATTTAGTATCAGCTTCGAGTGTGAGTGTAACGTAACCTGTTTTCTCGCCCTCAGCTTTGAGTTTGAACTCGTCAGCTATTGTTGACCAGCCGTTGAACTCACCAACGAGGTAACGGTCAGTAGCAAGTGTATCTACTGCAGGAACATCGTCAAGAGAATCGTACCACTCGCCTGCTTTTACGTCGTAGTATTTACCCTCTTCTAATGTAAGGTCATCAGTCTTTGAACCTTTGCCATTGTCGTTGAAGATAATGTTTGGATATGGACCACCTTCAAGTGTGATTTCATATACATCAAAACCATTAACAGTATCTTCTGTCTTAGTCATAGGTGTGCCTGGCCACTCACCAGCATTACCGCCATCGTTCCAAGCGTAAGCTGTAACTGTGTCCCACTTAGCTGAGTTAATGCAGTAAACTGTCATAGAAATTGGTGGTTCTGGAGTATCAGTTGGCTCTTCTGAAGGTTCTTCTGAAGATGGCTCTTCTGAAATATCCTCACTTGGATCTTCTGAAGGTGTTTCAGAAACATCTACTGATGGATCTTCTGAAGCTGGAGGAGCTTCTGTTGGCTCTGGAGTCTCAGACCAAACGCTCCATGTAGATGTAGCACCGTCCCAAGAACCGGAAGAAACTGTAAACAGGTTATTTGTACCATCGTACTTAAGGTCACCTGTCTGGTTCCACTTGTTGTCCCAGTTATTAGTTGTTGTACTAGGGTTCATACGGCAGAAGATAACGTTTGTCCAAGAACCGCTTGGAGCTGTTACCTTATAGTAGCCGGTGTCGCGTGGGCATTTCTCCATAGAAACCCATGTATTACCTGAACCGAAGAAGTAAGCAGCAAATCTAGCGCTTGCCTGTGTCCAGTTTGAGTTAGGCTTCAAGTAAAGAACTTCGCCGCCGGTCATAGTAACGCCGGTTTCTGCGACTTCAACCTCTTTCGCAGATGCTAAAATTGAAAATGCTGAGAACATCATCAACATAGCAAGTACAAGCGAAAGAACTCTTGTTGACTTTTTCATAAGTATCACTCTTTCTTAAAATTTTTGATGTAATCGGACGTCAAAACGCACAACGTCCTTGGTTACTCGTTAATATTATACAATATTGTTACCATTTTTTATAGCGTAAAAATAGCCAAAATCAATGTCATTTTTTTATGCTAAATAACAATATGACAATATTTAGGGTGTAACTTTTGTGCATTTTGCATAAAGCTAAACATCTTTTGTGGTATAAAAAAGCAACTGCACAGAAAAACTGTGCAGCTGCATAATTATATAAAGTTACGATTTATTACTTTTTTTTCAATACTGCGGAAATTACCATTGAAACGCTCTCTTTAAACACCTTTGTTCTTGCAAACACAATAAGCAAAATTGCGTTAGGTATAACTAAAGAGCAAAGTGTTCTCAGTAAAAATCCAACGTAATCATTTCCTACGGACAGCACCTGTATAAGCCACTGTGAGCCAAAATACGTCGCCACACACGAAATACACGCAATAGAAAAGTAAAAAATCCTTGTTAATGCATACTTTTTCATTGGCATACCAAAAACATACTTGTGTACAATGTAAGGGCCAAACCACGTTTCAGTAAAAAGGCGAGCAAGCGGAGTCGCAAGCAAGATACCAAATACACCCCACTGTGCAGCTTCACTCTGTTGCGTACAATGCTCTGAAAACATATAAGCTAGTGCAACAGAAAACACGATATTTAACACCGCCATAATCGCAGGTCGGATACGCCCCTGCACAAAAAGTCCGTTTGAATATCTGTACGAAGTATTCGGATACTGCATTATACACAGGTACAGATTAAAAATTATCACAATAACCGTCGGCATAATGAACACATACTCCGAATTATTAAGCCATATATCCTCAATAAACGGATTCATCATAGCAAGAAGCGCTGCGCATACAAAGTTACCGATCATAAACAGAATAAAACTCAGTCTGTCGTAGACTTCTTTCATTTTTTCCTTAGATGCTGATACAGCAAGGTTTCCGATACTCGGAACAGCCGATACAGAAGCCTGACTTATCATAGTATTTATAGTATTGACTATAAGTCGGTAGTTGGACAGAATTCCGACTATAGTAGTCGAGAAGAAAGCCGCTGTAACGATAGTGTCGGTAGTCTGAACCGCAACGTGGCTAACGTTATATATCGCCATACCACCTATATCTGCAGTAATCTGCTTTTTCTCTTCCTTAGTAAGCGGTCCGACGGCTTTGCGCTTTAATATCGGGAACTGTCGCTGTGCGACATAGGAAACAACTATATTCTTTAGTATTGTGCTCGCAATACTGAACACAAGATACAGAAGATACTCTTTGAATACAATGAGTATAACACTCTCACAAACAACCTGAATAATACTTGCTACGATATTTATGTAGGATACTATTCTCTTCTGCTGATTCGCTTCGAGCAATGTCGCTTTGTAAATAAACAGATACGACGAAGCAGACTGAATCACAAAAAGAATAAATATCAGCCATATAGGTTCTTTTACATCATCGATACCTTTTACAAGGTATTTCAAAAACGGAACAAGGCACAAACCGGCAAGCATAATCACTAAGGCTATAACACGGTACACCCTTTTATAAAACTTCATTATGCGTACAATGGAATCGTCATCCTTCATCGCGAGCGGTTTATAGAGCGCATACGCAATCGCTCTGCTTATACCAAGCTCCGCAAGAGAAAACACAAACAAAATATCGTTGAAGAGTCCCGCAACGCCGTTGTACTGAATACCGAGAGTATAAATAAATACTGTGCGAAGAATAAACTTCGAGCCCGCAGTAAACAGACGTACAAAGATTTCACTAGATGCATTTTTTATTGAATTTTTAGAGCGTGATTCAGTGTTCATTACTTTAACCTCTAAAAGATAAACTTATGTTGTAAATAAAAAGGTTTTATGTTATATTAAACCCATAGAATTTTTTAAAAAAGGAGGAGTAGCTATGATTTGGGTGTGGATAATTTCAGCTCTCGTGCTTTCTTTTATACCACTTATCAACAAGAAAATTGACCTATCTCTGTATATATGGTTGCTTCTCCCGATAGAATCTTACGGATTAAATGTCGCAGGAGCGACAGTAAGGCCATACTTAATATTCGCGTGTGCGCTCCCAATTATATTCTACGCTAAAAACAAAGGCAACAACTTTGACTTAACTGTACGAAAAGGACAACTGCTCGCAGGAATAATAAGCATACTGATACTCGCTCACAGTATTTTTGTCAGCAACAGTTCATCCGCAATATCCGGCAGTGTACTTCTTATTTTAGTATATCTCAGCGCACAGTTTTCTGCTTCGTGCACAGATATAAACAAGTGTGAGAAATTATGCGATGTGCTGATAGCATCGTGCTTCGGTATCAGTATCGTTTACTTAGTGATATACGCACTGTTTGAAGCAGGAGTTCAGCTCGACGATGTTGTTACTATTGCCAGAGAAGAACCCGGTCTTCTGTTTCGCAGACAAAATATGGTAGGCGGAAAACTTGTTATAACCTATCGTCTGCGCGGTTTTGCTAACGACCCTAACGCAATGTTCCTTCCGTTTTTCTTCGGCATACCAGCATGCATATCACGTCTTTTCAAAAAATTCAACTTATATTATATCGTCACTTTAATAACAAGTGTTCTCTGCGTTTTACTTTCCGGTTCAAGAATGGGCCTTATTTGCTGTATATTAACCGTAGTTATTGTAACTTTCGTCTATATATTACAGCTTAACAGTTTGAAGAAAAAGCTCATAGGTTTCGTGGTAGCTTTATCATCTGTTGCTTGTGCAATCGGAGTGTTCCTAACGCAGTGGGGTCAGCAGACATTCTCACGCCTTATCTCAAGTTATTCAAACCGCTCATCTTTAACCGACCAGTACGGACGTTTTACCATCTGGGGTGAAAGTCTGAAGGTTTTCTGGGACAAAAACCCACTTCTGGGAATCGGACTAACACGAATGGATGAGATGACATCTATGGGACGCTCACCCCATAACAACTGGCTACAGCTTCTGTGCGAATGTGGACTTATAGTCGGCGGTCTCGCTATCATTTACTTCTTCTCTGTTATGGTATATGGATGGATAAAATATAAGGTAAAACCTAAAAAAGACCCGATTTCAGATTCCTACTTATGTATTCTTATTGGTTATACTATAACAATTGTTGCACTCATATCTGTTGATAACTACACGTGCAGTTACCTGTGGTTCGGCGCATTAATGCTACTACAACTGGCACCTTACTGCAAACAGTCTGACAACGAAGCACAACTTACAGAACAAACGCATTAGAAATACGCTTACTGAAGTTATCATACGAGCACTCTGATTCTAAAAAGTCAGAGTGCTTTTCTTTTATGCTTATTACGTCGAGAGAAGCAGTCTTGAGTAATGTGTCGGCGATAACCGTAATTTCAGATTCACCTGAGTAAACCATACCACAGTTACTTTTCTCGACAACCTCGGTGCAACCGGTTTTGTCAATAGAAAGCACAGGAACATTTTCCATAATCGCCTGCGCAGCGGCTAGAGAAAAGCCCTCGATAACAGACGGCACAAATAAAATATCGAAAGTTCCGATAATCTCATCGACGTCGTTTCTGAATCCTGTAAACACTACGTTATCTGTAAGGTCTGCAACCTTGATTTTTTCATCAAGTTTTGCTTTAAAGTCATCGTCACCCTCACGTACGCTGCCGATAATCGCAAGTGAGGCGTCAACGCCTCTGCCCTTTAAGTTTTCTAAAACAGAAAGCGACACATCCTGACCTTTAGTCGGGGTGATAAAAGCAACCTGAGCAATTTTGAGTTCTTTATCAAGTAACGGGTATTCATCGCACAGATTCTTACGTTTAATATCCTCAGAAATTCGCTTTACTGGGTTATAAATAGTGATTTTTTTACTGTTCGCTTTTTCGTTTTTAATCTGTGATGCTACACAATCAGATGCAGATATAATTCTTTTAACGCATTTTGATGCACTAAAAATATTCAACAGTTTAAGCGTAGGTCCTGATTGAAACATGTGGTGCAAGTGCCAGATAACATCAGTTTTTCTGCCGGCACACATCGCACTCCAGACTAAAGCCGCAGGCCCCGGAGCATAGAGAATATCAGGCTTTATACTCTTCACTGCTTTTTTACCTTTAATGGTCGCAACAACGGTAAGGTACGCAAATTTAAAAAGTCCTTTTACGCCTTTCTCACCTTTCGGCATGCTCTGGTCACCCATAAGAGTGTACGGAACATCTCTGTTTTTCAGTTCCTGCGACAGTTTCCCCTCTTCAGGGATGAGAAAATGTAGCTCGTGTTCAGTTTTTAAAACATCAGCGACCTTAAGGGTCATTTCCTGACCGCCGCCGATATCAGAAAGAGTTTCCCAAATAAGAATTTTACTCATATATTTCCTCAAAAGAATTCTAATATAGAATTATACAAAAACAGAAAGAATAATATCTCTGATGTCTGTCATCTCGTACTGAGATTTATTAAGTTTGATGCCTCTGGCACAGATAACCGCTGTTTCGTATCTGTGAGCACCGGGAGAAAGGCGGTGCATAAAGCCTTTTTTCTCGAAAATCTCCTCGCCTAAATTCCAGTCCGCACCGTACATCTCGTCCATTTGGAAGATGATTTCAGGATAGCGATCGAGATGCTCTCCGTGGTAGTGAGTGTTTGTACGCTTAATCCACGAAAAAGCAGGTGTGTTTTCGTCTATCATAACTGTGCTGAGTTTTTTTATTATCTCGTCGCACAGCTCGTCTTTTTTATCGTCGTCAGCTATAACGCGGATACCGCCGTAGCTGTAATTTTTCAGCGCAGAAAGGTCGCTTAAATAAGCAACGGTTTTGTCCCAGTCGAAGTCGTTAGACGAAGCAAAAATCCCTTTCCAAACAGGTACTTTACGCGCAAGCTTAACCGCCCACTTCGGTAGACCAAAACGAGCCACAAAATTAAGCGCAGTTTTCTTTATAAAGCCTTTGAGCGACTTTTTCTTTTTCTTTGAGTTGTCACTTGTTTTCGGCGCAAGGTAACCGAAACGACGGAGCATTTCGTTAACTCGAGCGACATACACAGGACGCGCACCGTGACCATGGTCGCTGATAACAAGAAGCGGAGTATCCGGGCACAGCTGCATAATCTCGCCCAAGTGTCCGTCCATTTTCATATACAGCTCTTTTATAGCGTACATATGCTCGTTTTTGCCCGGATATTCAGGATGATTTTCGTCACAGTGACGCCAGAAATCGTGGCACAAACCGTCTGTAGTAGAAAAATAAGAGAATAAAAAATCGCAGTTTTCGTTTTCAATCGCGCACTTCGTAAGGCGGAATTCTTCGTCGGATTTTCTGAAGAAATCTTCTTTTAAAAATTTCAGTTGTGATTCAGAAGTAAACTTCGCTTCTGTGCCTAAAATAGAGTAGTCGGGATTGTATACTTCAGATTCAGATATAACATTCATCCTGCCTTTATACGGACGAGTAATCATCGTACCGTTTATCTTCCAGCCGTCTTTTATGTTCATCGGGAGTAAAACGATAGTGCTATATCCTCTGCGATTTAATTCATCCCAGAAAGTCTTTCCCTTAAAGACAGAATCGTCAAATTCAAACGGCTTATATGAATTTTCTTTATCCTTAACATTTACGAAATTTATGATACCGTGCTGTGACGGGTCAAGTCCAGTGTAAATAGTCGACCACGCTGGAGTAGTATCCGCTGGAAAAACCGAACGCAGACGAGGATAGTTATTCTCTTTTAACATTGATGACAGGTTTGGTAAGTCAGCCTCGTACTTTTTAACGAGGTCGAAATCCAATCCGTCGATACCGATTACAATAAGTTTGTTAATCATACAATACCTTTCAATCAGATGCTGTCGATAGCGTCGATAACTTCTCTGAGCATCGTTTCTTTATCGTTATCACCGCTTATTACTTTCGCATTATAAAGAGACGCTACCTCGTCGTACATAGGCTCACGGATTGTGAGATAAAGCGGGTCGGGAATATCGTCTTTACGCGACAAGCAGGTGTCTATATCGGTTTTAATGTAAATAATCAAATCAGGTTTAGGAGCGCGTTTCCACTTTTTCTCGATAGTCTCGCGCAAAAATTCGGTGTCCTTACCTAAATTAGCGGCGTATGTAACTGCGTTATCGTAAATATATCTGTCGACAAGGAGTGTGTAGCCGAAAAGTCGATTCAGAGTAATACAAAAGAAAATCTGACACTTAAACTCAAGCGTAGTCATAAGAGAAAAAATGCGGTATACTCCCTTTTTCTCGCTTTGTTTACGCATATTTTCGAGATATGTTTTATAGTCCGCAGTATACGGGTCAGAGTCCTTTTTCAACACGAGCTTTTTGCCGAGTTTTATAAAAAATGACATAAATTTTATAACGTAAGCTGCTCTTACTTTTTTTACTTTTACTCCGCGTGACTTTAAGGTGTCGTAGGCGTAATCGACGGACGTCGACTTGCCCGAGCCATCAAGACCGATAAAACAGATAGTTTTATTTTTCATATTTTACTCCAGATTCAAAGCGCTTAGCGCGTTCTGTGCAACCTCTGACCACGTTTTCGGGTCTTTGAGATAGGAATTATTTCTTTTATTTTCTTTCGCTTTATCAACAGCATCACTCAGCTCGTCCAAGCTGTCGATTTTTACAAAAGCGTTATTATCATTAGTTTTTATAAGCTCCATTTTCTCAAACGAATTGTAGCACACAACGCTCACACCCGTTGAGAGTGCTTCCATACACGACAGCGGAACGCTTATTACAAACTCACTGCTCTTAGTCGGGAAAAAGTACGCGTCAGCACATCTGTAGAAATCCTCGATGTGTTCTACAAAGCCGAATCGCAGGTCAACACCGCCGTCTTTAAGAGCTTTAATCGTATTTTCGTCGTCGAACATACCGCTAGCGATAACAACACAGTGGTATTTTTCTTTATCAAGTGTGAGCATTTCTTCTAAGAAACGACCGCTTGAACAATGACCAACGTGTAAAACAACCGTTTTATCAGTTGGAAGTGCGAGCTTTTTCCTAAGTTCTTTTACATCATCCTTGTCGCTTAACAGACTGAATTTTTCAGAATTTATGCCGACATCAATAAGGTGCACAATATCTTTTTCAAAAGCGTGTGCGACATCACTCTCACAGATAGTCAGACAACTGTCGACTACCCTATGCTTTTTATTAAGAGTCGCAAACTCCTCGCTTACAGGCTGTACACAGCACAGACAGAGGTGTTTTACAAAAGGACGCACGATTCTAAGCATTAGATACACGGACTTAATCGCACGAGCAAACACAAAGGTCACGTCGCTTTTTCTACCGTTTTTAATAGTAGAAAAAACGCTTTTAAGTCCTGAGTAAGTGACAGTATGCTCTTTTTCAAATTCTCTTGAAAGATGGGTCGCAACATTTCGCATCCCCTCATTTTCAAGCCCGTTAATCGTACTGATGATGTGTATTTTCATATTAAAATCCCATTTGTGATTTAAAATTCTCTCTCGCTTTTTCGAGAGTGTATTTGTTGTTTATAGTAGCCTTAGCTTGTTGTGAAACATAATCAAGCGTATTACTCTCAAACACGCAGCACAGCTTTTTATAGATCGTATCGACCTCTTCATCAGGTAAGATATACCCATTCACACCGTCGGTTATCATATCCTTAAGCCCACCTGCAGTTGAACACAGCGCAGGAATTGACATGCTCATACCCTCAAGCACCGAGTTCGGCAACCCCTCGGTTTTTGTAGGAAATAAAAGCAGTTTCCACGAAGGCATAGTTTTGAAGAGCTCATCGTGTAAAAGCCAACCGTGCATAGTGATATATTCCTGTGCGTTTAGCTCTTCAATCTTGCTTTTACATTCGCCAAATTGAACACCATCACCGACAATTTCAAGTGTATACTGAGGATATATGGAGTGAAATTTAGCGAAAGCTTCGATACTTTCGAGAACGCATTTTCCCTTTGCAATACGACACAGCATACCGATTTTATTTTCTTTAATAGAATCATTGTGCAAATCATCTACAAACAAGTGCAGAATTTTTGTTCTATCGTCGAGCTCAAGTCCTCTGTCAGTAATCGCAGCAGGACTCTCAGCACAAACATAATCAGCAATTTTTGCCATAAAATTCTGACCTTTTACAGTACTTCTCGCTTTTCGCGAGTCGTTCTCTAAAGTTGGTATCTGATAGTGAAAAAAATAGGTTTTGGCCCCTTTAAGCTTACTGACCAACATCGGAGTAAACATCTTATCCCCTATCCAGAAAAAGACATAATCACCTTTTTTTACAACAGATAAGCTCTTGAAGAACAACCTGAACTGAAAAAGAATGAAGCTCAGAACACGAAGTACAGGGTTACTCTGCTTTTTATATTTCACGTTGAAAACTTCTGCGTCAGGTGTTTCGTCAAGATTAGTTGAAACGATGCTGACTTTCGAAAAAAACGGAGCAATTACCTTCAGAAATTTAAAGGCAGAAATCTGTGGTGATTTGCTTGGAGCTGGATTGACAAAAACAACGGCTTTATTCATGATAGTCGTCCTTTTTAAATAATGAGTTCTTAAGTCTGGAAAAAGCTTTGAGCGAACGTTTTAAATCTTCAAAATCGCTTAAACCGCGCTTAATCCTGTGGAGAATGTACCATGGCCTGAGGTAATATTTCTTTCTCGCGTGCGCACAGAAAGCCACCAACTCTTCAGCGCTTAACTCTTCTGTGCTGATAACACAGTTGAGTGTGCCATCTTCTTTAAGATAGTGAGAATATCCGTGCTGAATATAGCCGTTTTCCTTAGCCCAGTTGTAGGCTTCTGTGCCAGGATATGGAATCAGTGGGAAAAACTGCATCGTGTCGGTTTTAAAACGCAAAGCTGCGTCTAAAGTACGCTGCATAGTTTCCTTTGTTTCACCTTTGTTGCCAACCATATAGCACGCATGGACCATAATTCCTGCTTTTTTAGCGTTTCTGATGTAGTCTTCAATCTGCTGTACTGTGATACCTTTTCTGATGTTGTTCAGTATAGTCTGGTCAACACTCTCGATACCCGGGATAATCAGCTTACATCCTGCTTTTTTCATAATCTTCATTGTCTCGTAATCGAGGTTTACTCTCGCATTACACAGCCAACGGATTTTTTTATTCATTCCGCTTTCAATCATCTTTTCGCAGAATTCAACCGTACGCTTTTTGTTGACAGTGAAGGTATCGTCTTCAATAACCACCTGCTTGACCTGTGGGAAGTTTTCGATTATGTATTTAAATTCTTCGATTACGTTATCAACGCTTCGAAGTCTGTATTTATGTCCGTGTAAAGTCTGCGGATATACGCAGTAGTTGCATCGAGCAGGACATCCTCTACCTGTGAAAATCTGAATCTCAGGCAGTGCAGATGCAGGAAAAACGTAGTCGTTGACATCGAGATACTCTTTGATAAACTCACTAGCAAACGGAATCTCGTCGAGGTCCTCGATATACTGTGCTTCAGGGTTATTTACGATAACTCCGTTTTTTCTGTACGACAGTCCATTTACAACACTTAAGTCATCGCCGTTTTTCAGTGCATCAGCTAAGTTTTTTATAGTAAAATCATACTCTTTTCGAGCGATTGCGTCGATAGAATCGGAGAACGAGAAAGTCTCTTCTACAGTTGCACTCGGGTGTGTACCGACGAGCACAGTGAAAGCGTTTGGATAGAGCTTCTTCACGCTCTCGCAAAAATCACAATCGCTAAAAATCGAAGGTGTGCTGGTATTGATAACAAAAAGCTTCGCGTCAACACCCTTTTCTTTTACGATTTCAATCGACTTTTCTTTATTAAACAGATTAGCAGGTGCGTCGAGAAACTCAACCTCATAACCGTTTTTCTTCGAATAAGCAGCAGCGTAGATGAGCCACAACGGGTAGTAGAGAACACCGCTGTGACCAATACAAGGCGATCTCGATTCACGAGAAAATTTGCCGTATTCTGCTTTAAATGGTGGATTAATAAAAAATATTTTCATAAGTCCTCAATTATAGATAAGGTTTACTCGGTACACTTTAAATCGAGCCATGCTTTTTTATACCGCTACATATATAAAACGCCAAATAATACAGTCGCTTAAAAAAGCCAAGTCCGATGTATTTATAAACCTTGTAGGTCATTTTCATAGATTTAAATTTATTGCCGGATTTCGAGTTTTTATCTACTCGGTAAATAAGAAGCGGCTCGTTTACACCACACGCTTTACCACCTGCTTTCAGTACAGAAAGCCACACAGCGAAATCCTCGTGCATATCGTCACTCGCCATAGGGAAACGAGTAAGCCAGCATTTCTTTATCACAACAGACGAGCAGGATGCCACATTCTGTTTGAGGAGAGTTTTGTAGTCTACTCGCACGGGTACTTCGAACACAAAGTCGGAGTAATTGGAGTCTGTATCGACAAAAGCACTACCTGTGTAGCACAAATCAGCACCGCGTTTTTCTATGAGTTTGAGCTGTTTTTCCAGCTTGTCGCTTTTCCACATATCGTCGCTGTCGATAAGAGCAATAAACTCACCGTTTGCTTTTTCTACAGCAAAATTACGAGTATACGACACACCACGGTTGCTCTCGTTTTTGTACACCTTAACGCGACTGTCTTTTTTTTCGTATTCAAGAAGAATGTCATACGAATTATCAGTCGAGCAGTCATCAACCGCGATAAATTCAAAGTCAGAAAAACTCTGCGAAAGCACTGAATCGACAGCTTCACTAAGGAAGCGTGACGCGTTATACACAGGCATAATGACGCTTAAAGTCATCGCTTAGTATCCTCCGTTCTCAGGCGTATAGTGAGAATAGTAACCTTTTCCGTAGTACTTCTTATAGTACTTTTTGTAATATCTTTCGCCTCGTTTATCGGAGTGGTTAAGTACTACACCTAAAATCTGGCAACCGCTTTTTTCAAGCTGTGCTTTTGTACTCTTAGCCTGTCTTAATCTGACTTTACCTGCACTCACTACCATAATCGCACCGTCGCAGTTTTTCGCAACAACAGCGCTGTCGATAACTAAACCGAGTGGTGGAGTGTCAACAATAACGTAGTCATAGTTTTCTCTTAACTCCTTTATAAGCTCAGAAAATTTGTCGCTCATAATAAGGTCAACAGGATTCGGGCAGTAAGGGCCGGAAAGGATAACGTCGAAATTCTCATACTGAGTAGAACAGAAAATCTCTTCTTTTTCAGCCATATCGGATAAATACTCACTAAGGCCCTTTGCATAACGGGCATCAGAATAACGGGTTGACACTACGGATTTTCTCATATCGCAATCAAGAAAAAGAACTTTTTTCTTAAGCTCGCTTAAGTTCTTCGCTAAACTCAAAGCGATTGTGGTTTTACCCTCGTTTTCGTCACAGCTTGTGACGTCGATAACCTTGTTGTCAGCACCACAGAACTGGAGATTAGTGCGTAATGTTTTAAAAGACTCGTTTACAAAATATTTGTCGATGCTGCCTAAGTTCACTTCGATTTTCTGCATCACTTTTTCTCCTTTCTACCTGTCTGATAATATCTGTGTCGCTTTGTCGCGGTTTTCCCTACATAATACGACGAATTTGTCAAATCTTTTTCTTTAGTAAAATTCGGGATAACAGCAAGCACGCTTAATCCTAAACTTTTTTCAACCATCTCAGGGTCAGAAACTTTATCGTCAAAAATGAAAGCGAGAATAATCACAACGAAAGTCAGAATAAACGCAACAATCGCGCCGAGCATCGCAAAAGTAAACTCAAAAGGAGAGTTACACGGTTCACTTGAAAGAGTACCGCTGTCAAACGGATTAATCTGGTTAAAACCCATAACCTCGTCTATTTCAATCTCGCCGATTCTGCTGATAGAGTCAACAACAAGCTTAGCTTCCTCAGGAGTATTTGCTCTGACCGTAATCTCGAGATAGCGGGTGTTAGACGGGTTATTTATTTCAATTAAAGACTTTAGCTCATCGTATGTGTACTGCAGGTCGTTTTCTTCTATAACCTTGTCAAGTACAGTGTGACTTGTCAGGAGGGTTTTGCAGTCGTTAACGACACTTAACGCCACATTAAAGCTGGAAGTATAATCAATATTATCGTCGATTTCGCCCTGTCTTAAAATATACATCGAACCAGTCGACTCATACGAAGGCTCATATGTAACGTAACTGTACGCAAAAATACCGCCACCAACAACCACCGCGGCTAAAATCATAATCCACAGGTTGCTTATAAACAGAGAAAACAAATCCCTGAATTTAATGTTACTTTCGTTGTTATTGTTCATTTTTATCCGTTCCTTTCGATGATAACAAATGAGGAAAAATACACAAAAAATATACTTTCCCACTATTACAATAATCCAATTTATTATACCAAAATCACCGCATAAGTGTCAACACAAAACTAGCGTCAAAACGACATTATTAACATCTTTTCACTAAATTTTGAACACAATGTAAATTATGCATATATAAATATATATAAACAATTACATTGTGTTTACAGTAATTGACATAAAACACTTTTAGATATATAATTACTGTGTTTATTATGAGTTAGTATGTCTTTGTCTTTATATACTTTTCTCAACTTCAGGAAAGGAAGTCAGTATGAGGCCGTTTACACAGCAAGTGATTTTTAAAAACCACAACGCGGTTAATAAAACAAGAGCTCAGATACTTAAAATCGTCGACGACTTATGTGCGCAAAACGATTTGAGTTACTTTGCAATTAAAGACTTGCTCGTAGGCGCAGTCCACTACAACGACTTCATTCCATCAGGACTAAACGCTAAAGCTGAAATCGGACTTTTGCGAAAAGACTACGACAAGCTTGTTGAGTTACTCAACGTAAAAAGCGAGAGTCTTGAGCTTACTATCATTGACAGATATAAAAGCGGTGCAAAATCACTTTGTTTTTCCCTTTCTCGTGAAGTTGTAATCGAACAGGAAGATTTGAGCGTAAAAGATATCGCGACGGTTGATATCTGCGCGTTTGACTTTGTACCTTCTTCTGTCGCAGAACGCAAGATGTTTGAAAACAAAGTCGCGAAACTTCGCAGCGCGTACGAAAAGTCGTCAAACCTGCTACCACCTATCACACAGGTGCCGATGAATCTGCGAAAAGTTTTCTTATTCTTTAAAGACAGCGTCATTTACGGCAGAAAGAGTCCGAAAAAGCTGTACTCTAAATTCATAAAAACCGCTAAGAAGTACTCAGATACAGGATATGTTTCCTGCCTGACACAGGAAAAAAGTGTAACTCTTAAAACAAGTGAGATTTTTCCTCTTAATCGCGTGAGATTCAATGATATTGAGATAAATCTCCCTAGTGACTACAGTAAATGGACAGTACAGATTAATGACGATTTGATGAAACAAACACGTGCCATTCAGAAAATCGACCTTGTACTGCTCAAGGAATTTGACAGAGTGTGTCGAAAAATCGGGGTTAAGTACTTCATTTGCGGTGGTACACTGCTCGGTCACAAACGCCACGGCGGTTTCATTCCGTGGGATGACGACATCGACGTCGGAATGCTTCGAGCTGACTACGACAAATTTTTGAAAGAAGCTAATAAATATCTAGGCGAGGATTTCTTCTTGCAGACTCGAAAGTCCGACAGAAAAATCCCGTACCTCTTCTCGAAAATCCGCTTAAATGGCACAGAATATATCACAAACTACAACGAGTTAAGAGATTTTCACAAAGGCATCTGCCTTGACCTCTTCCCGTTCGACTACGTTCCGAACTCCTTAAACGAGAGAAAGCGTTTTGTCGAGAAAGTTCTTTTCTGGTCAAATGTTCACTTTGAAACAGTAAACCATCAGCTTGAAAAGCCGAAGTACGAAAGTCGCTCAAAAACCTTCTACGAATGGTGGGCTCGTTTTTCAAGCGAAGTAAAGCGTAAGTTTATCCGACTTATTCCGCTTAAACTCACACAGCATTTGTATATCAAGAAAGCTACTAAGTACAACAAAAAAGCCGAAAAGCTCGGCCTTACCACTGTCGCAAGCTACATCCCGACATACACCTATGGAAAAGCGACGGATTTATACGACTGTATCGACGTCGATTTCGAGGGTGTTACAGTTATGGCACTTAAAGAAAGCGACAAATTCCTTACTATGCAGTACGGCGATTACAGGGCATTACCGCTACTTCACAACCGCGTCGGTCACGACCTGATAAGATGGAGCGTAAGCGATAAAATCGCCAAGAAATACAACATCTACGAAGATTAATTTTGCGAGGTAAAATTATGAATACAGTACTCTTAATGATGGGCGGAAGCGGTACACGCTTCGGCGCTGACATTCCGAAACAGTACATCAAAGTAAACGACAGACCGATTTTCTCGTACATTCTCGAGGGCTACAACAAGCTCGAATGTGTCGATAAAATAATCATCGTTTCACACGCAGACTGGGTTTCTTACGTCGAAGAAATCGCGAAAGAAATCAACGCAGACAAGCTCTACCGAGTAGTAAGTGGCGGTGCTACACGCTCCGAATCTGTTAAAAACGGTCTTATCTGTGCGAGTGAGTTTTCAAGTGACGACGATGTTATGCTCATCCACGACGCTACTCACCCTTATGTAGATAAAAAAGGCACACAGAAAGTTATCGAGGGCGTTAAAGAATTTGGCGGTGCGACACTCGCACAGTTTAACTACGACACAGTTTACAAAATGGATGATGACCACATCTTAACAAACATCGAGCCACGTTTTAACATCGTAGTTGGAGCTTCTCCTGAGGCGTTCACATTCAGAAAAATCTACGACATCTATATGAACTCTTCACAACAAGAGCTCGACACTATGACATCAGCAGGTGCGATTGCACTCCACTATGGCATCAAAATGAAGGTTGTCAGAGCAAACGTAATCAATTTAAAAATCACCTACGCTGACGATATGGATTTATTCATCAAACTTGTTGATAACTACTTCTTTCCAAAGGAGGACAAATAAATGAGAAACAAACTTCTTGACGTACTCGAAAAGCGTACGCTCGGAATCCACTGTGGTATTCCGTCTTTCTGCTCCGCAAACAAAATTGTTATCGAGGCAATTATGGATCAGGCTAAGCGTTTCGACGACACAGTTTTAATCGAAGCAACATCAAACCAGGTTAACCAGTTCGGCGGATATATGGATATGACTTCTGTTGATTTCCGCGAATATGTATACAAAATCGCTGACCAGATTGGTTTTGACAAAGATAAAATTATCTTAGGAGGTGACCACTTAGGTCCGCTTCCGTGGTGTAATTTACCGGCAGAAGTTGCTATGGAGCACGCTAAAAAGCTCGTATACGACTGCGTTATGGCAGGATACACAAAGGTACACCTCGACACTAGTATGAAATTAGGCGACGACCCTGTTGACGAGATGCTCCCTAACGAAGTTATCGCTGAACGCGGTGCTATTCTCTACAAAGAGTGCGACAGAGCGTACAATGAACTTTTAAAAGAGAATCCTGACGCTGTACATCCTGTTTACATCATCGGCTCTGAAGTTCCTATTCCAGGCGGTGCTCAGGAAGAAGAGGACAACTTAAAGGTAACTAACCCTCGAGATTTCGAAAGCACAATTATGGCTTACCGCAGAATGTTTTCTAAGCTCGGCTTAAAAGACGCTTGGAATCACATCATCGGTATCGTTGTACAGCCGGGTGTAGAATTCGGTAACACTGACATCCATACATACAATCGTTTAGACGCTGTTAAGCTGTGCAACCGCTTAAAGAAGTACCCTGACATCGTGTTTGAGGGTCACTCCACCGACTATCAGCCACCTGTGAAACTTCGAGAAATGGTTGAAGACGGTATCGCTATCATCAAAGTCGGTCCTGCACTCACAAACGCTGTAAGAGAAGCGATTTTCGCTCTCTCTATGATTGAAAAAGAGCTTATCGACGATGAAAGTCAGCGTGCAAACTTCATCGAAGTGCTCGAAGAAGTTATGACACAGGATCCGTCAAACTGGATTAAGCACTACCACGGTACAGACAAGCAGCAGGCAATCGCTCGAAAGTACAGCTTTTCTGACCGTTCAAGATATTATTTCACACACGAAAGAGTGCTTGAGGCTCAGGATAAGCTTTTTGCAAACCTCTCTGAAGTTGAAATTCCGCTTCCTGTGCTTCACCAGTATATGCCGATGCAGTACGCCAAGGTAAGAGACGGCAGGCTCTCTGCTGCTCCTCGTGAGCTTGTTAAAGACGCTGTTGTGTGCGTAGTAGAAGACTACAACTACGCTGTAAAATGCAACTATATGGTCAACTCAATGATGTAATTTGAAAGAAGGTTTTTATATATGAAAGCTGCTGTATTACACGCTAATAAAGATATAAGATTCGACGAAATCCCTACCCCACAGGTAGAAAAAGGCACAGTACTCGTTAAAGTTGTAGCTACAGGTATCTGTGGTTCCGACTTACCTAGAGTACACAACAACGGTGCTCACAACT
Source organism: Ruminococcus sp. (assembly GCA_045532065.1). Classification (GTDB taxonomy): domain Bacteria; phylum Bacillota; class Clostridia; order Oscillospirales; family Acutalibacteraceae; genus Ruminococcoides. Next base: position 18,722 of record JAZSFG010000113.1, read on the forward strand.
ACCCTATCATTCTCGGTCACGAGTTTGCAGGCTACGTTGCACAAGTCGGCGAAGGCGTCACCGCTGTAGAAAAGGACGACCATGTTGTCGGCATTCCACTCGTTCCGTGTATGGAGTGTGAGGACTGCAAAAATGGTAACTACTCACTGTGCAAGCACTACAGCTTCGTCGGCTCTCGTCAGAACGGCTCTATGGCAGAATACGTTCTTCTTCCTGAGTCAAACGTAATGAAAATTGACAAAACTATTCCTTACGATGTAGCTGCTTTCTTCGAGCCATCTACTGTTGCTATTCACGCTCTGTATCAGGCAGACTATAAAGACGGCGGTACTGTCGCAGTACTCGGCGGTGGCAACATCGGTCTTTTCACACTTCAGTGGATTAAGATTTTCGGCTGCAAAAAGGTTGTTGTTATTGACGTTGACCACGACAGACTCAAAGACTCTGTTGATTTAGGTGCTGACGCTGTTGTTGCTTTGTGTGATGACGACTATAAAGACCAGCTTAATACACTCACAGATGGTCGTGGTTTTGACTACGTATTTGTATCCACAGGCTCTACTGCTGCTATGAAGCTCGCTTTTGAAATTGCAGGCAACAAAGCTCACCTTTGCTTCATCGGTACTCCAACACAGGAGATGACTTTCTCCGTCAAAGAATGGGAAAATATGAACCGCAAGGAGTTCTACCTCACAGGGTCATGGATGTCATACTCAAAAGAATTTCCAGGCAAAGAGTGGGAAATGACAGACAAGCACTTCGCAAAAGGTGACTTAAAGGTAACAGAGAGTATGATTTACGCTCAGTACCCACTCGAGAAAACTATGGAGGCGTTCAACCTCTTCACAGTACCGGGACTCGTAAAAGGTAAAGTACAGATTATCGATAAATAATTTGCTATGAATAAAACTGTTAATGAACGTATATACAAGTTCGATAACATCAAACTACTGAGTATTTTTTTAGTAGTTGTCGGCCATGTTATCGAGCCGTATATCGGAAAATCAGAGCTGTTTAAGAGCTTGTTTATCTTTATTTACTCGTTTCATATGCCGCTTTTTATTTTTATCAGCGGTCTTTTTCAGAAGCGTTTTACTGATACTAACAAGCTGAAAATAAACAAAGTTGCTTACTTTGTCGCACTCGGATT
>JAZSFG010000062.1:0-9275 GCA_045532065.1 Ruminococcus sp.
CGTTAAAGAGTGTGGTGCTGAAGTTGAGATTATCTTCGCTAACCAGCCTAAAGCTATTCTCGACTACGCTGATTGCATCATCAACTGTGATATCCACACTCGTGCACGTACAAAGCGTATCCTCTTAGCAGCAGGCGCTAAGGTTGTTTGCAGTTTAGATGATATTCTTAATGCTCCTGTTAATGGTAGCGGTTGTAACGAAAAATACGGCCTTTTAGGCTCTAATAAATCAACAGAAGATACAATTAAGCTTTTCCCACGTGACTGTCAGCCACTCGTTTTAGAGATTCAGAAGAATATCTTAGAGAAAACAGGTAAGCACGTTGAGGTTATGGTTTACGGCGATGGTGCTTTCAAAGACCCACAGGGTAAAATCTGGGAGCTTGCTGACCCTGTTGTATCTCCGGCGTTTACAGATGGACTGATTGGTACTCCTAATGAGCTTAAGCTCAAGTATCTTGCTGACAATGATTTTAAAGATTTGAGTGGTGACGCTCTTAAAGAAGCTATTTCTAAGAGTATCCGTGAAAAAGACGGCAACCTCGTTGGTATTATGGCTTCTCAGGGTACAACACCACGTCAGCTTACAGACCTTATCGGTTCACTTTGTGACCTTACAAGTGGCTCAGGCGATAAGGGTACACCTGTAATCCTTGTTCAGGGTTATTTTGACAACTATACTAACTAATTGATATATCGAATAATCACAGATAGGAGAGATTAAAATGAGTAATGTAAGACCAGAAACAATGCAGAGAATTACTACTCCTGAACTTGCTGAGCAGTTTATCGCTGAGCAGGTAGCTGAAGTCAGAGCTCAGGTTGGTGACAAAAAAGTTCTTTTAGCTTTATCCGGCGGTGTAGACAGCTCTGTTGTAGCTGCACTTCTTATTAAAGCTATCGGTAAACAGCTCGTTTGCGTTCACGTTAACCACGGTTTAATGCGTAAGGGCGAGAGTGAACAGGTTATTGAAGTGTTCCGCAACGGTCTCGACGCTAACCTTATATATGTAGACGCTACAGACCGCTTCTTAGGTTTACTTGAAGGCGTTGCTGAGCCTGAGAAAAAGCGTAAGATTATCGGTGGCGAATTTATCAAAGTGTTTGATGAAGAAGCTAGAAAACTCGAGGGCATTTCATTCCTCGCACAGGGCACTATTTACCCTGATATTCTGGAGAGTGACGGCGTAAAAGCTCACCACAATGTTGGGGGTCTTCCTGAAGATATGCAGTTTGAGCTTGTTGAGCCTGTAAAACTTCTCTATAAAGACGAAGTAAGAGTTGTTGGTAAAGCTCTTGGCCTTCCGTCTTCAATGGTTGATCGTCAGCCATTTCCGGGTCCGGGTCTTGGCGTACGTTGTCTCGGCGCTATCACACGTGACAGACTCCACGCTTTAAGAGAAGCTGATGCGATTTTACGCGAAGAGTTTGATAACAACGGCCTTGCTACTAGGGTTTGGCAGTACTTTATCGCTGTTCCTGATATGAAGAGCGTTGGTGTTAAGGATGATAAGAGATATGAAGGTTGGCCTGCAATCATCCGCGCAGTAAACACAAAGGATGCTATGACAGCGACTATCGAAGAGATTCCTTACGAGATTTTACATCACATCACAGACAGAATCACACACGAAGTTGACGGCATTAACCGTGTTCTTTTAGACCTCACACCGAAGCCAATCGGCACAATTGAGTGGGAATAAAATGATATTCTTTATTATGTGTTTTTGAAACAAAACCGCCTTTCTGTTTTTACAGACTGGCGGTTTCTTTTTGTAAAGCTTTTATGAATAATTATTCTTTCTGTAGAAAAATGTCGGACTTCGTGGTAATATGATAGCATAACGAGGTGAAACTATATGTCTAAATTCAAGAAGATTCTTAAACGAACTTTCATAATTTTACTTATCCTAGTGGTTGTGTGTGCTGGTTCGGTGTTCGGCATAAATGCTTTTGTTAAACATAGGGGTGGTAAAAACATCGTATCTCCCGATGATATTACTAGTATAGAAGACGCTGATTGTATTCTAGTTCTCGGTTGTCAGGTAAAGGACGACGGCACTCCTTCTTCGATGCTTAAAGACAGACTTGATAGGGGAATAGAGCTTTATTATAAAGGTGTAGCACCTAAAATTATAATGAGCGGTGACCATGGTCAGACTGAGTACGACGAAGTTAATACAATGAAACAGTACGCTATAGGTGCAGGAATCCCGTCTGAAGATGTTTTTATGGACCACGCAGGTTTTTCTACTTATGAGAGCATGTACCGAGCAAGAGAAATTTTTGAAGCAGAAACAATTGTGGTTGTTACTCAGGAGTACCACTTATATAGAGCCTTGTATATTGCTGAAAGATTAGGTATTACAGCTTATGGAGTGAACTCCGATTATCATACATACGGTGGACAGACATATCGTGATATACGCGAGATTCTGGCTCGTAATAAAGACTTTATAACTTGTATATTCAAACCTGAGCCAACTTTCTTAGGTGACGCAATCCCAGTTTCGGGTAACGGAAATATTACTAATGATTGATACTCATTTTAAAGCTTCTGCAAATTATAGCAGAGGCTTTTTTCTTTTAATTTATATTAATTCTATTGACAAAAACAATACCTCGTGATATGATGTATATCAACAGAGGAGGTATATTATGGATATACAACTAAAACGCGGAATGCTTGACGTTTGTGTGCTTGCAGCTATCAAAAGTGAGGATTCATACGGCTACAAGATAATTAAAGATGTAAAGCCGTACATCGAACTTTCAGAATCAACTTTATATACTATTCTTAAACGACTTGAATCTGCAAAAATGCTTACTGTTTATTCACTTGAACACAATGGTAGGTTAAGAAAGTATTACCATATTACAAAATCTGGTTTAGACAGAATCGAGGATTTCAAAAAAGATTGGAAAGAATTGCTTAATGTATATAATTTTGTTACAAAGGAGGATGTCTCAAATGAGCAAGCAAGAATTTCTTGACGCTCTTCGCAGTGGATTAACCGGTTTACCGAAGGTTTCTATTGAAGATAGCGTTAATTTTTACAAAGAAATGATTGATGACCGAGTTGAAGATGGCTTGAGTGAGGATGAAGCGATTGCAGAAATCGGCAATGTTGACGACATTATATCGCATATAATAGAGGACACTCCTCTTTTAGAAATTGTAAAAGAAAAAGTACATAAAAAGAGAAATCTCAGAGCGTGGGAAATCACACTTTTAATTCTCGGCTTTCCTGTATGGTTTCCAATAATTATCAGTTTATTGGTAGTGATTTTAGCTCTGTATATTTGTTTGTGGGTTATATTCGTTTCTCTTTCAGTTGGTGCTTTAGCCGCCATCTTCTGTAGTGTACTCTTTATTGTTGAGGGTTATGTTCCATCTGCAATGTCTATGATTGCTTCTTGTTTTGTTTGCGCAGGCTTGTCTATACTGATGTGTTTTGTCTGCATTCTTGCAACAAAGGGCACAGCATTACTTTTAAAGAAATCTGTCCTCGGCATTAAGAACAGCTTTGCTGTAAAGGAGGAAGCATAATGAAAACAAGAACAAAAGTATGGCTTATTATTGCAGTATCTTTCATCCTTATCGGATGTTTAATATTTGGAGGTATGATGACCGTGCTTAACTGGGATTTTACTAAATTATCAAGCTCAAAAACAGAAACAAATGATTACGTTCTAACCGAAAAATTTGAGAACATTTCAATTTCAATAAATACAGCTGATATAATGTTTGTTGAGTCTAATGATGATAATATCAGAGTAGAGTGCATCGAAGATGCGAACGAAAAGCATACAGTTAAGCTCGAAGACAACACACTTGATATCAGCTATAAAAGCACAAAAAAGTGGTACCATTATATCGGTTTTGACTTCACTGTCCCGAAGATAACTGTGTACATTCCTGCTGGTGATTACGGTGTTCTTACTATTGATTCTAATACAGGAGATGTTCATATTCCGGATGTGTTTTCTTTTTCGTCTATTGATGTGTCTTTAAGTACAGGAAATGTTTACAATTATTCAAGCTCAAATGGTGATGTAAAAATTAAAACTTCAACAGGTCATATTACAATCGATAAGATTAACGCAGACTCTCTTGATTTATCTGTATCTACAGGTTGTATAAAAGTCTCTGATGTAACTGCTACAGGCGACATAAACATTAAAGTTTCTACAGGTGACTCTTATTTAACCGATATTACATGTAAAAATCTAATCTCTAAGGGTAACACAGGTGATTTATGCCTTAATAATGTCATTGCTACAGAAAAGTATGACATTATCCGTACAACTGGTGATGTGACTTTAGATTCATGTGATGCAGACGAGATTAATATCAAAACAGACACAGGCGATGTTGAAGGCACCTTGCTTTCTGATAAGATTTATAGCGTCAACACCAGCACAGGTAATGTTAATGTTCCTAGGGCTACAACTGGTGGTATATGTGAAATCACCACTTCCACAGGTGATATTACTATCAGCGTTAATGATTAAATAAGAAGAGGCACTATAGTTTAGTGCCTCTTCTTTTATATTCACATAAAACTGAACACTTTTCTAAAACGATAATGCGTATATTGTCATTAGTATGGAGAACGGCAGTTATTGTTATTTAAATAAATTAGTGTTGTTGTAAATTTGTGAATATTAGCTCAAAGTTTACAATTTTATAACGTTAATATATTTACTTTAAAAGTTTAGTGTTGTATAATTTAATAAATAATATCAGTTGGTGAAATATGAGAAAAAGTTTTTTTAATTGTCTACTTATCAATATAGTTTTCAACTTCGAGTTTGCGATTCCGTCATTGATACTACTTGGATTGCATTTCTGGCTTGATATATCAATCTGGTGGGCTATAGGAGCTTTTTTACTATTTATTGCAGGTATTATTTTATGGATGCTTATTATCGGATGGGCAGGAAAGTGTAGCAACATTCCTGATAAACCTAAAGAAAATAAAAATCCGTACTCTAGTGGTCCTTATAAGAGTTTAAAGGATGAAAATAATAATCAATAAACAAATCTTTTGATTTTTAGAAAGGAGTTTCAATTATGGGACTTATTAAAGCAGGTATCGGAGCAGTTGGCGGCGTAATGGCAGACCAATGGAAGGAATTTTTCTACTGTGACGCGCTCCCGAAAGACATTTTGATGAAAAGAGGTTCGAAGCAGATTACAGGCCGTTCTTCTAACACAAAAGGTAATGATAACATTATCTCTAACGGCTCAGGTATCGCAGTAGCTGATGGCCAGTGTATGATTATTGTTGAACAGGGCAAGGTTGTAGAAATTTGTGCTGAGCCTGGTGAGTTTACATATGATTCATCTACTGAGCCTAGTATTTTTACTGGTAGTTTAGGTTCAAGCATTAAAGAAACATTCAAAACTATCGGTAAGCGTTTTGCTTATGGTGGTGACACTGGAAAAGACCAGCGTGTTTACTATTTCAACACTAAAGAGATTATGGATAATAAATTCGGTACTCCTAATCCTTTTATGTTTGACGTAGTTAATAAAAACATTGGGATGAGAAGAACAGTTCAGGTTCGCTGTAACGGTATCTACTCATATAAAATCGAAGATCCGATTCTCTTCTATACAGAAGTATGCGGTAATGTATCACAGGAATTCACTCGTGATGAGATTGATATGCAGCTTAAGACTGAGTTTATCGATGCTCTTCAGCCTGCGTTTGCTGTTCTCTCTGAAAAAGAGTTAAGACCAGCGCAGATTCCTGCACATACTTTAGAACTCAAAGATGCTGTAAACGAAGCACTTAAGAGTCGCTGGAGTGATGGCAGAGGTATTAAGGTTCAGTCTATCGCTCTTAATCCAATCACTCTTACTGAAGAGGATATGAAGAAGATCAACCAGATGGAAGACGCTGCAACAATGGGCGCTAATCCATTTATGATGGCTGGCCGTATGACTGATGCTACAGCTAATGCTATGGAAACAGCTGCAGGCAATTCTGCGGGTGCTATGACTGGTTTCATGGGTATGGGTATGGCTATGAATAACGGAGGTGGCGGATTCAACGCTGCTCAGGGTTTCTATAATCAGGGTGTGCAGATGCAGCAGCAACAGATGGCACAGCAGCAGGCAGCACAGCCACAGAACACATGGAAGTGTGCTTGTGGTGCTGATGTAGCTGGAAACTTCTGTCCGCAGTGTGGTGCTAAAAAGCCACAGCCACAGAATGGCTGGAAATGCGCTTGCGGTGCAACTGTTACTGGCAATTTCTGTCCTGAATGTGGCGCTAAAAAGCCTGAAGCTACAGGTTGGACTTGTGAGTGCGGTGCAGTAAATCAAGGTAAGTTCTGCCAGCAGTGTGGTGCAAAGAAACCAGAGGGTGCTCCGCTTTATAAATGTGATAAGTGTGGATGGACACCAGAGGATCCACACAACCCACCTAAGTTCTGTCCTGAGTGTGGCGACCTTTTTGATGATAATGATAAAACTTAATTTAATGTAAATATATTGGAGGTATATTATGGGTTTATTTGATAAAAAATTCTGCGATATCTGCGGAGAAAAAATTGGTCTGCTTGGTAACAGAAAGGTTGAGGATGGTAACATCTGTTCAAAATGTAACAAAAAACTCTCACCATTATTTAACGAGAGAAAGCGTTCTACTGTTGCTGAGATTAAGGAACAGCTTGAGTACAGAGCTCAGAATGAATTGCTGCTTAGGCAATTCAACCCTATGAGAACATACGGCGCTGATAGAAGAATCTACATTGACCTGAATGCACGTAAATTCTGTGTTGAGAGTGGCAATAACTGGAGAGAAAAGAATCCTGACCTTATTGATTTTTCACAGGTTATGTCCTGTAATCTTGATATCAAAGAGCACAGAGAGGAGCTCTATGCAAAAGATGCACAGGGTAATGAGAGAAGCTACACACCACCTAGATATAAGATTGAGTACGAATTTGAGATACATATTGGTGTTAACTCACCGTACTTCTCAGAAGTTATCTTTGATTTGACAGACTACTCAAATCGTCCTGACAGCCCATATACAGACATTTATCGTCAGTATGAAGCACAGGCTCACGAAATTCAGAGTATACTTACAGGTCAGCCTATGAGTCAGCCGATGGGCGGATACGGTCAGCCAATGGCTTATGGTATGCCACAACAGCCTATGGGTCAACCTCAGTATGGCGTGCCAACACAACCACAACAGGGCGGATACACACAGCCAATGTATGGTCAGCCACAACAAGCTAATTATGGTGCACCACAGCAGACACAGTATGCTCAGCCTATTCCACAGCCACAGCAACCACAACAGGCTGTTCCAGCAAATATTGTATGTGATAAATGTGGTTGGATAAACCCACAGGGACAGAATCCACCGAAATTCTGCCCAATGTGCGGTGACCCTATTAACTTTAATGATATGAGATAAATAAATCATATTTTGTTATAGAAAGGATGTTTACTATGAAATTTATTAAATCAACTTTAGCTATTCTCATGGCACTTTTGATGGTATTCTCACTTGTAGCTTGTGGCGATAAAGACCCTGCAGTTAACGATGGAAAGGCTGACAAGGTTAAAGGCTTCAAAGAAACAGAAATCGTTCTTGATTATTGTACACTCAACGTTTTAGGTGCTGAAAAAATTGTTGATTCTGAAGAAAAGCCTGCAATTAGAGTGTGGTTCGATATTACTAACACCTCAGATGAAACAACTTACACTGACTACAACTTTGAGTTTTCTGCTACTCAGGACGGCTACGAATTAACTGAAACTTACGCTGGTTATGAAAACTCAGTAGAAGCTGCTGATGCAGGGCATCTTGACATCCGTCCCGGTGTAACTATAAGAGTTTGTGAAGAGTATAACTTCAAAGAAGATGGTGGTACAATCACCATTGGTTTCAAGAACTATTACGGCGATGAAGAGCCTGTAACAATAGAATTAGACCCTAAAAATCTTCCTGGTGCACCAAAGAATGAATTTACACCTGATAAGGTTGCCGATCCACAGTGGGTCAAAGATTTAAACGCTGAAGGTACTTACGAATATAATGATGTAAAATACGATATTAAGATTGAAAAATGTGAATTCATAGAAGACTATTATGGCGAAAAACTTATAAGAGTTTACTATGATTTTAAAAACAACTCAGCTGAAGATGAGTCGTTTGGTATGATTATTTCACACTCAGCTTTTCAGGATGGTATTGAGCTTGAAACAAGCTATGCAGATGAAGAAGTTCCAGAAGATGAAAACTATTCAGTAGATGTTGAACCAGGTAAGTCTATAAAAGTTGCTTGTTGTTATGAACTTAGAAGTGACAGCCCTGTAGAAATAGAACTCAGAGATTTTAATGGTACAGGTGTAGGTACTGTATACGAAGTTAAATAATTAAGTTGAATTCATGACATAGCTTTCCTGATTTTTTCGGGAAAGCTGTTGTCGATTTTAGATTTTGTTTGGGGGAATTAACTTGGCAGTAATGCAAGAATATAAATGCCCGTGTTGTGGCGGTGCGATAGCATTCGACAGTGCTACTCAAAAAATGAAATGTCCGTTCTGCGATTCAGAGTTTGAGTTAGAGACTTTGAAAGCATATGACGAAGAACTGAACACTCAGCAGCAGGATAATATGCATTGGGACACACAAGCAGGCTCACAGTGGGGAGAGGATGAAACCTCAGGTTTTGGTACATACTCATGTAAATCATGTGGTGGCGAGATTGTTGGTGATGAAACTACAGCCGCTACTTCCTGTCCGTATTGTGGTAACCCTGTTGTATTTATGGGTCAGTTCTCAGGTGACTTAAAGCCTGATTATGTTATCCCATTCAAGCTTGATAAAAAAGCTGCTAAAGAAGCTTTACTCAAACATTACAAAGGTAAGATTTTATTGCCTAAAGCTTTCAAAGACCAGAATCATATTGATGAAATCAAGGGCGTATATGTTCCTTTCTGGCTTTTTGATGCTGATGCTAATGCGCATATCCGCTACAAAGCAACAAGAGTCAGACGTTGGAGCGATAGCTCATATAACTACACAGAAACAAGTTTCTTCTCGGTTATCCGTGGCGGAAACATTGGTTTCCAGAGAGTACCTGTTGACGGTTCTTCAAAGATGCCTGATGATTTAATGGAATCTATTGAGCCATATAACTTCAATGAAGCAGCTGATTTCCAGACCGCATATTTAGCTGGCTACTTAGCTGATAAATATGATGTTGATGCTGAGCAAAGTATTGTTCGTGCTAACGAGCGT
>JAZSFG010000015.1:0-9138 GCA_045532065.1 Ruminococcus sp.
AGGTAAAGTTCTTCGTTTAAAGCAGCAGTACTTCTTCTGTTCTGCTTCTTTACAGGACATCATCAAGAGATACAAGGCTAAGTATGGCAACGATTTCTCACACTTCAGTGAGCACGCTGCTATTCAGCTTAACGATACTCACCCGGTATGCTCTATCCCTGAGCTCATCAGACTTTTAGGTTTAGAGGGCATCGACTTCGAGCAGGCTTTCCAGATTGCTCAGAAGACATTTGCTTACACTAACCACACAGTTATGGCTGAAGCTCTTGAGAAGTGGGATATCTACCTCATGAGAAACGTTATTCCTGAGGTTTACGCTATCATCGAGAAGATCAACGAGCGTCTTTGGAACGACTTCAAGGGCAGAGGTATGTCTGAGGATATCATCCGCAAGATGTGCATTCTCGCTGATGACAGAGTTCACATGGCTAGACTTGCTATCTATGGTTCATCATATGTAAACGGCGTTGCTTGGATTCACACAGAGATTCTTAAGAACGACGTATTAAACGACTGGTACAAGATTTACCCAGAGCGTTTCCAGAACAAGACAAACGGTATCACACAGCGTAGATGGCTCGGTCTTTGCAACCCTGAACTTTCAGCTTTCATTTCTGAAAGAGTTGGTGATGGCTGGCAGAGAGATATGGCTAAGGTTGACAAGCTCGCACAGTGTATCGATAAGGACGCTGTAAAGGCATTCAATAAGATTAAGGCTACAAAGAAGAAGCAGCTCGCAGCTTACGTTAAGAAGATGGAAGGTAAGGAAATCAATCCTAAGTTTATCTTCGATGTACAGGTTAAGCGTCTCCACGAGTACAAGCGTCAGCTCTTAAACGCTTTCTCTATCATGTGGATCTACTTTATGATTAAAGACGGCAAACTCCCTGATTTCGAGCCAACATGCTTCATCTTCGGTGCTAAGGCTGCTCCTGGTTACAGAAGAGCAAAGGCTATCATTAAGTATATCAACGAAATCGCTGACCTCGTAAATAACGATCCTGATACAAAGGACAAGCTCCAGGTTATCTTCGTTTCTAACTACAATGTTTCTTACGCTGAGAAGATTGTTGTTGCTGCTGATGTTTCAGAGCAGATTTCTACTGCTGGTACAGAGGCTTCAGGTACAGGTAACATGAAGTTTATGTTCAACGGTGCTGTTACTCTCGGTACTTACGACGGCGCTAACGTTGAGATCACACAGGCTGCAGGCGAAGAGAACGAGTACATCTTCGGCGGCAGAGTTGAGGACATCGAAAACCTCAAGAAGTGCGGTTACGATCCAAAGGCTATCTACATGACAAACCCAATGCTCAAGAGAGTTGTTGATACTCTTGTTGACGGCACATTCGACGACGACGGCGCACAGGGTGAGGGCAGCTTCGCTGAGCTTCACAACGGTCTTGTAAATGGTACACACTGGCACATTGCTGACCACTACTTCCTCTTCTACGATCTCCCAATGTACGTTGAGGCTAAGCTTTCTGTTAACCGTGACTACAAAGATAAGATGTTATTCGGTACAAAGTGTCTCGAGAACATTGCTCATTGCTCACAGTTTAGCTCTGACAGAACTATCCTCCAGTACGCTAAGGAACTGTGGATGGTTAAGTAATTAGCTTAAACATTTATATGTAAACTATCCCCATCGCTTCTGCGGTGGGGATTTTTTGTGTGATTTGTCAAATTTGAGGGCTTAAATTCTACATTATAAATCTCGACTTTTGTTGACGAGTGATGTGCGTAATGTTATCATAATAGTGTATAAATATTTAGGAGGCTTAAATATGAAAAAACTGCTTTCCATTATCCTTGCTATGACAATCGTTATGTCAGTATTTATGGGTCTCGGATTTTCAGCAACAGCTGAAACAACTGACGCCCTCGCTATTACAGTAAACGGTGTTACAACATCAGTTCCTGTTGGTGAAAAATTCACATACACATACACATTGTCAGATGTTCGTATTATTAATACTGAGGCTGTTGTCAACTATGATAGCTCAAAGATTCAGGTTACTGCTGTTGATGAGGATGACGACGCTTATGATGCATATAAAAAGCAGGTTTTCCCTGTTATTTATAACTCATCCTTAGTATTAAATACTGATCGTGAGAACAGAATTCTGTACAACTTCAGCCAGGTGAACGGTTTCCGTTTCACTGACGCTACAACTCTTGCTACGTTTGAGTTCACAGTTTTAGAGGCTGGCGAAACTACCATTGCTACTACAATCTACGAAATGGCAGATATTAATCACGAGTATTATGTACATAAGGTTAATTCACAGCCTGTTCAGGACAGAGAATTCACATTTGGCGAATTCATAACATACGAAGCTCCTGAAGAGCCATCTTCAGAAGAACCATCTTCCGAGGAACCATCTTCAGAAGAGCCTTCCGAGGAACCTTCCTCAGAAGAGCCATCAGAGCAGCCTACAGTTCCTGTAAAAGTAGAAAATGTATCTGTAAACTATGAATCAACTACAGCTGTATTTACATGGGATGCTGTTGAGGGTGGCGAGAAGTACTGGCTGTATCAGTACAAACCTGCTACTGACACCTACGCAGCAGTTAAGAGTACAACTACAGGTACTACTGTATCTATGAAAAACCTTGTGGGTAGCACAGAGTATAAATTTAAGGTTATAGCTCGTCTAAAAGACGGCACTATGTTTAGTCTTGATAATGCTGATGAAGTAGTATTTACTACTAAACCTCCTGTTGCAGTATCCACACTCACAGGTACTGCAGGTCCTACAACCGTAACACTCACTTGGGATGCGATTGAGGGAGCTGATAAGTATTGGATTCATAAATGTAATACTGCTGACGGCGAGTACTGGATTACTACATCATCCACAACAAACAGTGTTACACTGAAAAAGCTTCGTCCTGAGACTACTTACTACTTCAAGATTTCTGCTCGTACATATGAAAACGGCGTTGCATGTTACAGCGATTATAAAGATTCTCCTCTGCTGACAATTACAACAGGCTCTGCAGAAAGCATCAAAACAATTTCTCTTTCTAACACAGCAACAACTGCAACTATTACATGGCCACAGTTCGAAAACGGTAATAAATACTGGGTGTTATATTCAACAACTTCAGCTGATTTAACTGATAAATCACACTGGACTACAGTTGCTACTGTACCTGAAGGCAATACATATACATTTAAGAAACTCACACCTGACACAGTTTATTACCTCAATGTATGCGTACGATATACTGAACCTGACACAGGTAAGGAAGAGTACATTGACTATATCCCTGTAACAGTAAGAACTGCACATAGCGACGAAGATATTCTCACATTCACTCCGGTTGATGAGTCTACAGTTACTGTTTCATGGAGCGAAGATATTGGTGAAGTTGAAAAGTCATGGATATATGTTTATGACCAGGACGGCAACGAAGTAAGACTTGTTAGTACACTGACTAACTCTGTGACAATTGCTAAGCTCCCAGGATACGAGAATTACACCTATAAGCTGAGAGTTCGTGACACAAACGGAATTTACGGTTATGTCACCCCGACAGACGGTGAAGATTATCACGAATAAACTTTAAAGTTTAATATAAAAACAGCGTGCAATTATTGCACGCTGTTTTTTATTTACCTTCGTTGTTTTTGTAGTTTTGCCGACAAACGAAAAAACTGTCAATATGGCGAAAAATTATCTTTTTGACAAGTTGCGCAAAAAACACGAAGTTATCCTTAGCTATGCAGACAATGTGTACAAAAATAGGGTAAAATGAAGGCTTTTTCACTGCTTTTGGGATAATGCTTTTGCATTTATACGGAATATTTGCCGTTAATCTAAACAAATTAGAAGCGTTGTAATTGTGCACACTGCCGAACACTTGGTCTAATGAAACAAACAATGGCTTTTTCTTGTGGTCATTTTGCCACCTGGGGCTTAGCTATGTTGTACAAGTTGCTCAAAAAAAGTTTAGTGTATATAGCTCTAGCGTTTTTCATATCAAATATAGTACAATTTTATTGTAATATTTTATAGTTTTTATTAATTGCTTAGGAGAGATTGCGATGAAAAAAGTTATTAGTTTTGCTTTAGTGCTTTGTGTAATGATTTCGTGCATTTTCTGCGTAAACTTTTCAGCAGCTACTGTTGATGAAGCAGAAGTAAGCGCAAGCACAGGCCCGCAGAGTCAGATTGAGGGTGCAGCTATTCTTCACTGCTTCAACTGGTCTTACAACAATATCAAAAACAACCTTTCTGCTATTAAAGAAGCAGGTTACACAGCTGTACAGACTTCTCCGGTACAGTCACCAAAGGATTACAACAGCTCATGGCGTGATCAGAAAAATCAGTGGTGGAAGCTTTATCAGCCACTTAACTTCTCAATTTCTAACAACACATGGCTCGGCAGCAAGAATGACTTAAAAGCTCTTTGTGACGCAGCTGAGTCTATGGGTATGAAAGTAGTTGTTGACGTAGTAGCTAACCACGTTTCAGGTAACACAGGTTATGGTGGATATGGTAGCTTAGACGGCAACGTTGACGGTTCGCTCAAGAGATGGGAGTACTACCACGATTACGGCGATGGTGCTAACGACGGTAGCCGTTATGCTATGACAATGGGTCATATCGGTATGCCTGACCTTAACACTGGTCACGGCGATGTTCAGAGAATGGTAAAGAACTTCCTCGTTGAATGTGTAAATGTTGGTGTTGATGGTTTCCGTTTTGACGCTGCTAAGCACATCGAGCTTCCTACTGACGACGGTAACAGAAGTGACTTCTGGCCAAACGTCTTAAATGGCGCACAGAGCGCTACATCAAACGAGCTCTTCTTCTACGGCGAAATTCTCAACGGTTGCGGTACAGACATCGGCAACTATACAAGATATATGAGCGTTACTGATAACTTCTATAGTGACGCAGTTTTAATGGCAGCAAATAACTCAAACCCATCAGGTCTTGCAAATTCTCACTATCCAAAGGGTGCAGCTGCTAACAAAAACGTATTATGGGTAGAATCTCATGATACTTACATGGGTGAGTCAGGCTCAGGCGGTATGGGCAACACATCCGGCGTATCTGATGACAAGGTTATCAAAGCTTGGGCTATGGTTGGTTCACGTGCAGACGCAACAACTCTCTTCTTTGCTCGTCCGGCATACAATATGGGTGATGCAAGCTCAAACACAACATACAAGTCAAAGCCTGTTGCAGAAGTTAACAAGTTCAAGAACTACTTCGCAGGTCAGAGTGAGTACCTCGCATGTGACGGTTCAATCGCATACAACGAGCGTGGTACATCAGGCGTTGTTTTAGTAAACGCACACGGCACTAACACTTCTGTAAATGTAAAAGCAAACAGAATGGCTAATGGCACATACAAAGACGCTATCACAGGTAGCACATTCACAGTATCAAACGGCAGAATCACAGGTAATATCGGTAACACTGGTGTTGCTGTTGTATACAACCCATCTTCAAACCCAACACCTACACCAACAGAAAAGCCTACACAGACTCCAACAGTAGCTCCTACAAAACCTGTTGAAAAGTACCTCGTTGGCGATGTTAACTCAGATGCTACAGTTTCTATCATTGATGCAACAAATATTCAGAGACACATGTCAAAATCAATCACTTTAACAAAGAAACAGCTCTTAGCCGGTGACGTTGATATGAATGGCGATGTTAGCATTGTTGACGCTACTACCATTCAGTTATTTGTTGCTGGTGTAGTTAAGGAAGGCTCTCAGTGTGGCAAGTATGTTACAGGTGGAGAGGTGGTCGAGACACCAACACAGCCTGTATTACCAGTTGGAAACTATGTTTACTACAGAAACACAAACAACTGGTCTAATGTTCAGATTTACTACTGGAGCGACGAAAATACAGGTATGGTAGCTTGGCCTGGTGAGCAGATGCAGTCTTTAGGCGACAACGTATACGCTGCGGAGCTTCCTGCTGACGTTAAATATGTAATCTTCAACAATGGTCAGCAGCAGACAGAAAACATCACACTTCAGGGCTTCGGCAAAATTTATGACAATGGTTCCTGGAGCGACTATGGTGATGTAGTAAAACCAGACCCAACACAGAATCCAACACAGGCTCCGTCATATAACTCAAACGATAAGTACATCTACTACAAGAATACAGGCAACTGGAACGAAGTAAAGGTTTACTACTGGTCAGATTCAAACAATAATATGACACAATGGCCTGGTCAGCACATGGAGTCTGTAGGCAACAATACTTACAGATGTGAAATTCCATCTGATGCTACTATGGTTGTATTTAATAACAACAATCAGGGTCAGCAGTCTTCTGACATCCGTCTTGAGGGTTTAGGTAAGATTTTTGACAACGGTTCTTGGATGCCTTATAACGGTTAATCATAAGATTTGACAACGTTTTTGCTCTTTTGTGGCGATTTCTTAACATTTTCCCACAATATTCATAGCAAAAATGTATAAATAAAACAAACAGTAATTTAACATAATTACGAAAAACTAAGAATCGGGAGTGAAAATCACTCCCGATTTTATTTTTGTCTTTTTTTAAGTTGTGGGGTATGTACAAGTTTGTGACAAAAACTTTAGTGCTTATATCTGTTGAGATTTCACCAAAATTTATTGTACAATATTAGCGTAAAAAGTAAATCTCATAATATATTAAGAGGGGTGTTGTTATGGTAAAGAGACTTTTTAGTATAGTACTTGCTGCTTGCGTAGCTTTCAGTTGTATTATAGCTACTGATTTCTCAAATATAGAAGCTAGTGCAACGACAAGTGAACATGGGCTTGTAAGTGATGTTCAGGATGGTCAGATTCTCCAGTGTTTTAACTGGTCGTATAGTAACATTAAGAAGAACATTCCTAAAATAGCAGAGCAGGGATTTTCCGCTATTCAGACATCCCCGATCCAGGCGTCAAAAGAGTCGACAAAAGAGAGCTGGAGCACATGTTCAAATTCTTTCTGGGTATATTATCAGCCGATTAATTTCAGCATTGAGACGAATTCACGTAGTGCACTCGGTACAAAATCAGAGTTTAAGGCTATGTGTGATGAAGCTCACAAATATGGTGTAAAAGTCATCGTTGATACAGTGTTCAATCACCTAGCCAATGAAAACGCTGGGAATACAGTCAGCTCACAGGTTCCGTCAGACATCAGGAACGACTCTTCCTGCTGGCATACAACAACAGTGAATATCAGCAACTATTCCGACCGTTATGACGTCACTCACAACTGCCTTGCTGGTTTACCCGACTTAAATACAGGCAGCTCAAAAATCCAGAATTATGCGACAAATTTCTTAAAAGAGTGTATCGATGCGGGTGCTGATGGCTTTCGTTTCGATGCAGTAAAACATATTGAAACTCCGAAAGACCGATCAGGTGTTTCGAGCGACTTCTGGCCGAATGTTTTAAATGCGGCTACATCTTATGCACAGTCGACTCGTAACTTTACTCCTTATTATTATGGCGAGATGCTCGACAGCACAGGAGGAGTTGATATTTCTGCTTATACAGATTATATGAGCGTTACCGATAATGGTGGTTCAAACAGCATCCGAAATGCTGTTAATTCAGGCAATGCTTCTGGTGCGGCAAATTCAGCGATTTTTAATGGTGCGCAGCCAAAAAGGACGGTTCAGTGGAACGAATCTCACGATACATACTGTGAGGACAGCTCAAGCTATGTATCGGACACAAATCTGAAGAAAACATGGGCGATTGTTGGTGCGCGTGCTGAGGTTTGTGGTCTTTACCTTGCTCGACCAAACAGCAAGTCGACTATGCTGGGTTCAGCTGACACTACCGCGTGGGCAGATAAGGAAGTAAAAGCGGTTAACCAGTTTAAAAACGCTTTTGTAGGTCAGAGCGAGTACTTCGCATCTTCGGGTTCAATCGCGTATGTTGAGCGTGGTGAATCGGGTGTGGTTTTAGTTAATACAGGTGGTAGCTCCGCAAATGTCTCCGTTACTGCTCACACAATGGCATCCGGTACATATAAAGACGTCATTTCTGGTAACACGTTTACTGTATCAAATGGTAAGATTTCGGGTAATATCGGCTCAACGGGTATTGCGGTTGTATATAACGCGTCTGAAGTGATTGCCCCTACAGTCGCTCCTACAGAGCCTCCGTCATTATCAGGGGAGACAAAAACAGTTTGCGTCGGTATTATCAAATACATAACAGTGGAGCAGACGCTTCATTACTGGAACAATGAAGAAAATATCGCAGGTGACGTGTCTCTTACACAGACAGGCGAGAGTAGAAACTACGCTGTAGGTAGTGAGTACTGGTCAAATGAGGAAAAGGAATTCAATATTTATAAAGCTGAGATTCCTGTCGAAGCGACTCATATAAAAACATTCAATGCCAAAAGTGGTGACGATTGGGCTAAAGAAGATGTGGCTTACGCTGACGAGAAAATCCTTCTTGTTTTCGAGTGGGGCGGAACTTTCCACAATATTCTTTCCGACTTTGAACAGCATAAGGAAACAGTAAGCCCAACCGAAAGCCCTACAATAGAACCGACCGAACCTGTGACTGACCCACCTATGCAGCCTGAAACCAACCCTCCTACCGAGGAGTCTACAGAAGGCGAAACTATTCATTCTTCGGGTTATTATATGGTTGGTAAGTTTAACGGGGTTGAAAACTGGACAGCAGACGCGATAACAGAAGACAGAAAATTAGTCGAGAATCCTGATGTGGATAACGAATATATCCTTTATTGGACTTTTGTAGGAGGGGACCAGTTGAAAGTTGTTTATTTTGACGGCTACGAAATCAAACAGTGGTTTAAACCTGAAAACGAATCTACTTACAAAATCGGTGAGAATTCTGATAAAGTTGGTTACTGCTTAGTGAGATTTAATCCTGATGGTAACGAGGACTGGTCGTATAATTATCTAACTGTAAAGAAAGCATCTACTTCTGTAGAACCAACTGTTGAGCCAACCGAAGCCTCGACATCTGAGGAGACCGAAACACCAACGCAACCAAATAAAGTGTTGAACGTCAAAACTGAAGCTACATCAACAACAGTAAAATTCAGTTGGGATGCACTAGATGGCGCAACTAAATACTGGGTATACAGATATAACGAGAAGAACGATACATGGACTTCTCTTGCA
>JAZSFG010000116.1:0-14423 GCA_045532065.1 Ruminococcus sp.
ACTCTGTGGAAAACAAGGAAAAAATCCTTAAAAATATAAGCGAAAAACGGAGTTTCGAGCGTTTTACACATGGTTTGTATATAAGAGGTGTGAAAAATTTCACAATCTTTTAAAGAATTATTTTAAAGAAAACGAGAAAAATTCTTTATAAAAAATATAAAAATTTAATAGTTCTTTATAATAATATTAAATCCGAATTATTTTCAAGAAAACGCAAGAAAGATATAAAAAATGCAAGAGGAGGCTACTATGCAGGTGTTAAAAGTAAAAAAACTAAGAGAAAACGCACATATGATAAAACGAGCAACAAAGGGCTCGGCAGGAATGGACCTTTACGCGTGTATTGATGCTCCTATTACCTTAGAGCCTGGCGAAATCAAAATCATTCCGACAGGTATCGCGATTGCTCTTGAAAACGAGAATTACGTTGCATATATTTATGCCCGCTCAGGACTCGCGATTAAGCACGGCGTTACACTCGCAAACTGCGTCGGTGTTGTCGATTCTGATTATCGTGGCGAGGTATGCGTTGGACTGACAAACATCTCAAAATCTGCGTATACTATCGAGCCTGACGAGAGAATTGCACAGCTTGTTATCGCTCCTGTGTGCATTTGTGACCCTGTAGAAGTCGAGAGCTTAGATGAAACCGAGCGTGGCGAAGGCGGTTTCGGCTCAACAGGAAGACAATAATAACCACAAAACCATTTTTTACTATCCCCTTTGAAGTCAAAGGGGATTTTCCATTATTATAAGAAAATTAACAATTATATACTGAAAAAATATTGAAATGCTATAAAAATTCGGTTATACTAAAATGGAATAGGGTAAATGTGTATATACACTGAGATTTTACATTCTCGCAAAGGGGAATTTTTATGTTTTTTTCTAAGGATATTGGTATCGATTTAGGTACAGCGAATACCCTCGTTTACGTTAAAGGTAAGGGTATCGTTATGCGCGAGCCGTCGGTTGTTGCTGTTGATGTTCGAAAGGATACAGTAGTAGCAGTCGGTAAAGAGGCAAAAGATATGATCGGCAGAACTCCGGGTTCCATCGTTGCAATCCGTCCGCTAAAAGACGGTGTTATCGCTGATTTTGAAATTACAGCTACAATGCTTAAATATTTTATTAAACAGGTTGTAAAATCGAACTTCTTTTCTCGTCCAAGAATCGTTATTTGTATTCCGAGCGGCGTAACTGAGGTTGAGCGTAACGCGGTCGAAGACGCGGCACGTCAGGCAGGCGGTAAGTATGTCGAGCTTATCGAAGAGCCTATGGCTGCGGCAATTGGTGCAGGTCTTCCTGTGGACGAGCCTATGGGCAGTATGGTTGTCGATATCGGCGGCGGTACTTCTGAGGTTGGTATCGTTTCTCTAAACGACATCGTGGCTTCATGCTCTGTACGTGTTGCCGGCGACAAGTTCGACGAAGCTATCATCACATATATCAAGAAGAAGTATAACCTTCTCATCGGTGAACGTACTGCAGAAGATATTAAGATTGCTATCGGTTCTGCGTATCCGTACGAAAACGAAGGTGAGATGACTGTTAAGGGACGAAATCTCGTTGACGGTTTACCGAAGAATGTTAAGATTACTGCGGCTGAAGTGAGAGACGCTCTTGCTGACCCGCTCAGCACTATTGTTGAAGCTATTCTCACAACACTCGAGAAAACACCTCCTGAGCTTGCTGCTGACATTATCGATAACGGCATTATGCTCACAGGTGGCGGTGCGCTGCTTCGAGGTCTTGACTTGTTGATTATGCAGCAGACAGGTATGCCTGTTTATGTTGCCGAAAGACCGCTTGACTGTGTTGTTGACGGTACAGGCAGAAAGCTTGACCCGAATTTCAAGGTTCAGACAGCACCGAAATTTATCTGATAACACGCGCCGCGCAGAAAGCTGTGCGGTGCGAAATTATTTTATGACAGGAGGACGGCATGAAGGATTTCTTAAAGTCAAACAGCCTGAAGATTTTCTTATCCACGGTTTTTGTGGTTATAGTGCTTTCGGTTTTTACAAACTCAATACATAGCAACATGGTGTCCTCGACACTCAACGGTATAACTTATCCGTTGTCTAAAGTAACTGCAGCGGCAACAAATGACGATGACCGCTCTATCGAAGAAATCAGAGCTGAAAACGAAAAGCTCAGGAAAGAAAACGCAGAGCTTCGAAACCAGCTTGTTAATTACTACGACACTTTGACTGAAAATGCCAGACTGTGGAAATTCTACGACCTGAAAAAGGAAAATCCACAGTATGCGATGGTACCTGCCACAGTGTTAAGACGCGATGCAAACGATGAGTTTTACTCATTTACACTTGATAAAGGTACAACATCAGACATCAGCGTAAACGACCCTGTTGTGTCACAAAACGGTCTTATCGGATGGGTCAGCGAAGTTGATTTGAGTACGTGTAAGGTTGTAACATTATTGTCTCCGCAGACCAGCGTCGGTGCAATCGACAATCGTACCCACGATACAGGTGTTGTCTCCGGCAGCGCGAAATACTGCGACAAAAACTGCACCACTATGAGTAAGCTTAACGCTGACCATAAGGTGAAAAAGGGTGATATTATCACCACCACAGGTATCAGTGGATTGTATCCTAAGGGTCTTATTATTGGCGAGGTTTTAGATGTGTGTTACGACACTTACAACTCTTCTTACTTCGCAGTTGTTAAACCATATGACAATATCAAGGAAATCACAGAACTCGCTATTATAACCGACTACACTGGTCAGGGCGAAGTTCTGATTAACAGCAATACGGAGAAAGACTGATGAAAAATGTGAAGTTTTTCAGGTATCTCGCGTATAGTTTAGAGATACTTCTGCTTTTTGTACTCGGCACAACTCCGTCACTTTTGCCACAGATTTTCGGTGCGACTCCGTGTCTGCTTGTGGCGTTAGCGCTTACTATCGCGGTGTTTGAATCCGAAGTGCCTGCGATGATATTCGGTCTTGTGTGCGGTCTGCTTACGGACATCGGATACTCAAATTCTGTCGGGACTTTTGCGATTTCACTCACTATTGTGTGCTTTGTACTCGGTTTTTGTGCTAACAATTTTATTACGGCGAATTTCTACAATGTTTTGCTTACATCAGTAGTTGTGGTGACAGTGCTTTTATCCCTGCATTTTCTGTTCTCATACGTTATGGCAGGATATTCCGACGCAGGTATTTACTACGTTAACCACTACATTTCGCGTATTGTACAGACGATTATCTGTACTGCGATTTTGTATTTTGTAAACAAGTTTATATATTCTACACTGGGTGAGTAAAATCCTATCAGATATACACTACTCACTATAAAAAACCAGAAAGGGGGCAACTTCATGGGCAAAGATAAAAAGAATTCAAACATCAGACTTATCATTTGCGGTGTGATGGTTGTCCTTATTTTTGCAGTTTTTGGTATAAGACTTTTTGACTGGCAGATTTTAAACGAAGACAAATACAAGGAGATTTCTGCGCAGTCGACTTCATACACCGAAGTTTCTGACGCTACTCGAGGCGAGATTCTCGATGTTAACGGAAAGGAACTTGCTGTGAATAAAACCGCGTATAATATTGTTATCAACAAGATTTACGTTCAGGAAAACTCCACGAACGATATTATAAATACTCTGCTCGATTTGTGTGCTAAATGTGACACAAAATGGGTCAACGAACTCCCGATTAAGGTGAAAAATGATGTTGTGAGCTTTAGCGCGAATAGTGACGCGGAGCTTGAGTACATCAAAGGTGAGAGTATGCTCGACAATTCTAACCTTACTACTCCTGATGAAATTTTAGATGCACTTGCAAAAAGATACAAAGCGGATGATATCGAGGATATTTACCGCAGACGTGATGTTATTTCTGTCCGCTACAATATGGAAAAAAGCGGATATTCATATTCGAAAGCTTACGTTTTTGCAGAAAAAGTTTCTGAAGAAGCGGTTGCTGTGGTTTCTGAGCAGACTCAGTCTGTAGCAGGCATCGAAATCCGTGTGACTAACGAGCGAGTTATTAAAAACGGTACACTTATTCCACATATTTTGGGTGTTGTCGGTTCGCTTTCTGCCGAAGAATATGAGCAAAACAAAGACAACGGTTACAGTATGAATGATGTTATCGGAAAATTCGGTATCGAATCTGCGCTCGAGTCAAATCTTCGAGGACAGTCGGGCGTGAAAACCATCGTCAAAGATGAAAACGGCAACATCATCAGTGAAGAAGAAACTGTAAAAGCTAAACCGGGCGACACGGTTTATCTCACTATTGATTCTAATGTTCAATCTGTCGCAAACTATACACTTCAGAAAAACATCAACCGTGCAAGAGCAGAAGGTGAACGTGAAGTAAGAAATGCTAAGCAAAATAACGCAAAACAACAGTCGCGACTCGGTGAGGATTGCTACTGTGGCGGTGCGGTTATGCTTTCTGTAAAAGATAACTCGGTTATCGCTGCTGCTTCTGCGCCTAACTACGATGTTTCGAAGTACTATGACGCCGATTACAACGCGTGGCTTAATACAAACGAACATTCTCCTATGTTCTCGCGAACTTTCGACGGCTCTTTCTCTCCGGGTTCGGCGTTCAAGCCTTGTGTGGCACTTGCTGCATTACAGGAAAAAGTTATAAAGCCGAATACTTTGATAAATTGTACGAAACACTACGACTACTACCCGAAATACGTTGTAAATTGTATGGGTACGCACGGCCACACTGCACTTCACAACGCAATGACGGTTTCGTGTAACTACTACTTTGCGGAAACAGGTCGCAGACTCGGTGCAACTACACTTTATATGTATGCTGAAAAATTCGGTCTCGGTGTAAAAACCGGTATTGAAATTGATGAGTCTGTCGGCGTGCTTGCAGGTCGAGATTCTACTACATGGTACGAGGGTAACACCGTACAGGCGGCTATCGGTCAGAGCGATAATACCTTCACCCCTATGCAGCTTGCAACCTATGTTTCGACTATTGCTAACAACGGCACTAGATATAAAACTCACCTTGTGCGTAAAATTGTAAACTACGAGCGTGACGAAACGGTGCTATATAATGACCCGAAAAAACCTGAGGTTATGGCTGACGCAGGTCTGTCGAAGAAGCACCTCACAACAGTTAAGAGCTCTATGCGCAGTGTTGTAACAAGTGGTACAGCGACGCTGGTTTCAGCGTATCCGAAAGCAGTCGCAGGCAAAACAGGTACCGCAGAAAATGCAGGTAGCGACCACGTAATTTTTGTGTGCTATGCTCCGTATGAAAAACCTGAAGTTGCTGTTGCAGTTGTGCTTGAACACGGTGCAAAAGGTAAGTACGCGATGTATACTGCGATGGATATGATGGACGCGTATTTTTACGATAAAAGTTTAAAACAGGTAAAAGCAAAAGGCTGGGGCGATTAATAGACGATTTAAGTTTCACTCTGATTAGTTTGTGAAGTTTTTATCATAATCGGCTTAAAATCGAGCTTTTCCGTCTGATATACATTTATATTTATTGAAATTGCATAATTTTTTCGCTTATTATTCTACACAAAAAGCAATGATTTTTCGTTGCTCTTTTTACTTTGTTATGCTAAAATGTTAACTGAGGTATTATTATATGAGTCAGGTTATAGTAGTTGCTTCAGGTAAGGGCGGTACCGGTAAAACTACCGTGTCCACTTCTCTTGCGCTGGCACTAGTAAGAAAAAACTATAAAGTCTTAATCATCGACTGCGACAGCGGTATGCGCGGTACCGATATGATGCTCGGTATTACCGGTCGACTCGTGCATGACCTTTCTGATGTAATCAGCGGTTCGTGTACACTTGAAGATGCTATATATGAGTGTGATGGTGCGAAAGGACTTTTCTCTATTGCTGCTCCGATTTCTGCTGAAGACGAAGTCAGTCCTCAGGTTATGAAACAGTTTATTCTTGACCACAAAAACGATTACGACTATGTTATCGTTGATGCTCCTGCGGGTGTCGGTTCGGGATTTGAGAGCGCTGCTATCGCGGCTGACAGAGCTTTAGTTGTCGTTAACACTGAACCTATCAGCATCCGTGGCGGTATGAACATCTTAAATAAACTTACCGAATATGGCATTAAAGACGTAAGACTTGTGATTAACCGATTTGACGCCGACCGTTTTGTTAAGACGGGACTTTATAATGATCTCGATGAAGTTATTGATGCCGCAGGAATTCAGCTTATCGCGGTTATTCCTGAAGATGCTCGAATCACCGCTTTATCACAGCGCGGTATTTTAGCTTCTAACTGGGCTAGCTCGGGTGTGGTTTTCGACACTTTGGTTGAACGTCTGCGTGGTAATGACGTTCCGATTGTTATTAAACTTTAAGGGTTAATTTGTATTCATTTTTTCGGATACTTTAGGATATTTTGTAATGGAGGGAATTTTATGAACATTGCTTTGATTGCTCACGACGAGAAAAAAGAACTTATGGTGCAGTTCTGTATCGCCTACTGCGGTATTTTAAGCAGACACAATATCTGTGGCACAGGTACAACAGGTAAATTGGTCAGCGAAGCTACAGGATTAGAAATACAGAAGTTCCTCGGTGGTTCACAGGGTGGTGACCAGCAGATTGCTGCTCGTATTGCGTGCAACGAGATTGATATGCTCATTTTCTTCCGTGATCCTCTCACACCTAAGCCACACGAACCTAATGACATGAACCTTCTTCGCCTTTGTGATATGCACAACATTCCTGTTGCTACTAACATCGCGACTGCCGAAGTTCTGATTCACGGTCTTGAGCGTGGCGACCTTGATTGGCGTAATATCGTAAGATAAACTTACATAATTTAAGGCTCCGAGTACTCGGAGCCTTTTTTGTATGCAAAATTTGTAAAAAATAAGCCCGTATCAAGTAAGATACGGGCGTTACTTTTAATTAAAATTTGTCGATAAGTTTAGCCATAAAACGCTGAATCATAGTCGCATCGATTACGGAAACTTCTCCGTCTTTGTTTGTATCAGAATAAGTTTTCTGTTCTTCAGTCAGGTCAGTAATCTTAGCCATGAAGCGCTGAATCATAGTAGCGTCTAATACGGAAACTTCTCCGTCTAAGTTAGTGTCGCCAAGTTTGACTCCTTCACCTTTTTCTACTGTGATTCCGACAGTGTTAATACTTTTTGTCTGTGCAAATGCGTTTTTCGAGTAGACAACAGCCTTGTACTCGCCCTCTTCGAGCTGTACTGTACAGTAAGTATCGGCAATGTCGTTAATTTCTTTTACTAATTCTTCTGTTTCGCTGTCTGCGCTGTAGATTTTCACATCGTAAAGGTTAGTACCTAAGGTGAAATTCCACCACAGAGATGTCGGCAGAGTTGATGTACCTGCTTTGCACTCTACGTATGTAGCGGATGGAGCCGCTAGTCTGACGATTCTGAACTTTTGTGTCGCCTTTGTACTGTTTGTACCAAGACACACGTTAGTGCCGTCTTCTGACTCGGCTGTTCCTCTGTATACATAAAGTGAGAGGTCGCACAGTCGAGGCTTGAATTTATAGTTATCTTCAGTTCCGTAGATGAACCAACGCTTTGCGTCGGATTCGGTGTTGTTATACACGCCGACATTAGTGCCCGGTTCGGTGCCTCGGTTAGAAACGTTAAGCACCTTGTCATCAAAGCAAGTGCGGACGATGTACGAGCCGTCATCCTGACGCTCGAACTTCCACACCTGACTCGGGTTACCCTCGCTCAAAAGTGAGCGTACGGATACGTTTCGGTTATCGTTTGTGAGATATTTTTCTGTCGCGTTGTTGATGATATACGCGTAGAAATCAGTTCCGACATCGACAGGTGGGTTAGTCGGGTAACGTAAAATACCCTCCCATCTAGAACCGTTCGAGTATTTAACCGGACAGATTTCTAATCCTGTGGAGTCGCCCGGATCGTTTAAGTCGTAGTCGTCGTATGTACCCTCGTGGGCACCTACCTGCATATTGTTACCGATGTAAATCTCGGTGTGACTTGTGGTGTTTAAAAGGATATCACCGCGCTTCAAGTACTTTGAAGTACTTAAGTCGATTTTTGAACTCGGAATCCATTCAAAGCCCTCGTCGATGAAAGCTTGTTTCATATTGCCACAGTGGACAGCAGATGAAAGGTCAAATCCCGCACTTCGAAATGCGGATATAACAAAGCTCGCGCAGTCGTAGTCAGGATTACCCCAACGGTAATACTGCGAGTAGCCGTGAGAGTCATCAGCAGCGGTAGCTTCAGCCCATTTGACAGCTTTTTCAATTGTAGCGGTTGTTACGTTCAGCGCGTGTGACGGTATGATAAACATACTGCACATAAGAATCAGTATAAGAAAAACAGACAGGAATTTCTTCATAATCAGTCCTCCTTTTCTAAAAGTAACACATCTATTATACACAAATTTTGTTCTTTATGTGTGAACATTCGGTAAAAATTGAAATTAAAGCAAACAAATGCTTTAAAATAGCGGGTTTGTCAGCTTTTTAGAATAAAAAATATCATCAAACCACTTGGAAATACCGATAAAATGTGATATATTATACACTAGATAAGTTTGTGAATAAGAGAGGAAATAACAATGGCTATACTCACAAAAAAAGTCAGAGGCACAGAAGACGTTTTGCCAAAAGACAGCTATCGCTGGCAGTTTGTCGAAGAGATTATGCGAAAAGAATCGCAGGCTTTTGGATATAAAGAAATCCGCACACCTGTTTTTGAGCACACACAGCTCTTTTCACGCGGTGTTGGTGAAACTACCGATGTTGTACAGAAAGAGATGTACACATTCGACACAAAAGGTGGGGAGTCGATTACGCTCCGTCCTGAAGGTACAGCTGGTGCGGCACGCGCACTGCTTGAGCACGCTATCTACAATGACGGTTTGCCTGTAAAAGCGAGTTACTTCGTGTCCTGTTACCGCTACGAAAAGCCACAGGCAGGAAGACTTCGAGAGTTCCACCAGTTCGGTCTTGAGTGTTACGGCACAAAGAATCCTGCTGCTGATGCTGAGCTTATCTGTGCTGCAAAGTCGATTTTCGACAGATTACAGATTAAAAACCTTCGTTTAGAGCTTAACTCTATCGGCTGTCCTACTTGTCGACAGAAGTACCACGAAGCACTTAAAGAATATTTTGAGTCATATAAAGACGAACTGTGCGAAACATGCTTAGGCAGACTCGAGAGAAATCCGATGAGAATACTCGACTGCAAGTCATCTGTGTGCAGTAAAATCGCGGACAACGCTCCGAAGGTACTTGACTACCTGTGCGACGAGTGCGCTGACCACTTCGAAAAAGTAAAGGCTCTGCTTACAAAAGCAGGTGTTGAATATATCGTTAATCCGACTATCGTTCGTGGTCTTGACTATTACACAAAAACTGTTTTCGAGTTTGTGTCTACTGACATCGGTGCTCAGGCGACAGTTTGTGGCGGTGGTCGATATGATGGTCTTATCGAACAGCTCGGCGGTCAGCATATGCCATCGTTAGGTTTCGCTCTCGGTATTGAGCGACTCTTGATGCTTATGGATGCACAGGGTATCGAAATCGAGAAACCTAAAACATGCGATATCTACTTTGCGTCTATGGGCGATGAAGCTCAGGCTAAGGCGTTTGAGCTGACACAGATGGTGCGTTCAGCTTCTCTCTACGCTGAGTGTGACGTTGTCGGTCGAGGCCTAAGAGCACAGATGAAATATGCCGACAAAATCGGTGCGAAGTTCTCGCTCGTTATCGGTGACAACGAAATCGTAGAAAATAAAGCAACACTTAAGAATATGCAGTCAGGTGAACAAAGAGAAATCACCTTAGGTGATGACTTCCTTTCTCAGTTCTACAACGCACTTTTTGATGCGAGCAACCCTGACATTTTATAATAAGGAGTGACTACTATGGCAGAATTTATGACAGGACTTAAAAGATCACATTACTGTGGTGACCTCAGAATCTCTAACGTAGGTGAAGAGGTTACAGTTTGTGGTTGGGTACAGCGCCAGCGCGACCTCGGTCAGCTTATCTTTATTGATTTAAGAGACCGCAGTGGTATCGTACAGCTTGCGTTTAACGACTCAACTGATAAAGAAATTTTTGAGAAAGCTTTCTCAGCTCGTAGCGAATACGTGCTGTGCGCAAAAGGATATGTTCGAGAGCGTAGCTCAAAAACTGATAAAGTTGCTACAGGCGATATTGAAATAGAGGTTACTGATTTACGTGTTCTTTCGAAGGCACAGACACCTCCGTTTGAAATCGTTGATGACTGTAAAACAAGTGAAGATATCCGTCTTAAGTACAGATATCTCGACCTTCGCAGAAAGCCGCTTTACGACAACATCTACCTTCGTTCAAAAATCGCAAAAGTAGCAAGAGATTACTTCTACGAGAATGGTTTTATCGAGATTGAGACTCCGATGCTTATCAAGTCTACTCCTGAGGGTGCTCGTGACTACCTCGTACCTTCCCGTATTCACAACGGTAAGTTCTACGCACTTCCACAATCCCCTCAGATTTACAAACAGCTTTTGATGCTTTCGGGCTTTGACCGTTATATCCAGCTTGCGAAGTGCTTCAGGGATGAAGACCTCCGAGCAGACCGTCAGCCTGAGTTTACACAGATTGATATGGAGCTTTCTTTCGTTGATGTTGAGGATATTTTAGAAATCAACGAAGGCCTCTTCAAGCGTCTTTTCAAAGATGTTTTAGGTCAGGACCTCGAGACACCTTTCGAGCGTATGACTTATAATGATGCTATGAACAAGTATGGTTCTGATAAACCTGACGTTAGATTTGATATGCAGATTCAGGATTTATCCGACCTTGTAAAAGACTGCGACTTTAAAGTGTTTACTGACGCTGTAGCAAACGGTGGCTCAGTACGTGCTATCGTTGCAAAAGGCGCTGCTTCAACTCTCACTCGTAAAGAAATCGACAAACTCACAGAGTTTGTAAGAGGTATCGGTGCTAAGGGCCTTGCGTTTGTACGTTGGGTTGAGGACACTCCTGCTTGTTCTTTTGCTAAATTTATGAAAGAAGGAGAGCTTGAGAACATCCTCTCTACTTTAAACGCAGAAAAAGGCGACGTTGTTTTAATCGTTGCTGACAAAGATTCTGTTACACTTCCAACTCTCGGCGCATTAAGACTCAATGTTGCTAAGAAGCTTGATATCATCCCTGATGTATTCAAGTTTGTATGGATTGTTGACTTCCCATTCTTTGAGAAAGACGAAGAGAGCGGTGAGTGGGTTGCTATGCACCATCCATTCACAATGCCTAAGGAAGAGTGCTTAGAATATCTTGATACAGACAAGGGCAAGGTTATCGCAAAGGCGTACGACCTCACACTTAATGGTACAGAGCTGTCTTCCGGTTCAATCCGTATTACTGACTATGAGCTTCAGCAGAAGATGTTCAGAGCTCTTAAACTTACTGATGAAGAAATTGAAGCGAAATTCGGCTTCTTAGTAGAAGCGTACAAGTACGGCGCACCACCACACGGTGGTATGGGTATCGGTCTCGACCGTATCGCGATGATTTTGTGTAAGTGCGATTCATTAAGAGATGTAACAGCATTCCCGAAAGTTCAGAACGCAAGCGAGCTTATGAGCGAATGTCCTGCAAGCGTTGATAAAGAGAGCTTAGACGTTCTCGGTATCGAGCTTATCGAAAAAGCAGAAGACTGATTTACTCTGATAAAAAATTAAAGCCATCGGATTTCCGATGGCTTTTTTGTATGTTTATTAAAATGTATCGATAATTTTTGCAACAAAACGCTGGATAGTTGTCGCGTCAGTGATGGTGACACTTCCGTCGTTGTTTGCATCACCTGCAACAATAGCGTCGTCTGAAAGGGTGATGGTTTTTGCGACGTGTCGCTGAACGATGGTTGCGTCTAAAATGCTGACATCTCCGTCTGAATCCACATCACCTTTTTTGACAGTCGATGGTTCATCAATAGCCGTAAAAGTACGGTTATATTTTTTCGCATAGCTTTCGGCTGTTGAGCCTGAGTAGCCGAAGATAACAGCTTCCTGTGGAATGGCGTCGGCGTTTTCGGCGATTACACAATCCTTACTTTCAATAGTGATTTCAGTAAGATTAATACACGCTGCAAAAGCGTTATCGCCTATCGACTTTGTGTTGCTTGGAAGAGTTACTTTGTTAAGGGCTATACACCACGAAAACGCGAGATTGCCGATACTCACACCAGCGTTTTCGAAAGTGAGATTTTTGAGTGCAACGCAGTCCATAAACGCAGAAATTCCGATGCTGGTTACTGTTTCAGGGATAATGATATTGTCTAGTTCCGAACATCTCACGAAAGCGTCTTTTCCGATAGAAGTAAGACCGTCGTTGAGGTTGATGCTTGTAAGTACAGGGCAGTCACCAAAAGCTTTATATCCTATAGTTTTAACCGAAGAACCAACAACAACCGAGTTTAACTTGTCGCAACCATAAAACGCCTGATTGTTTATAGTAGTTACTGTATCAGGAATAGTGACTTTTCTTAACGAATGACACTCCATAAACGCTTTTTTGCCGATACTTGTTACGGTGTAGTCGTCTATTGTTTCAGGTATACAGTATTCTGCACTAAAGCTGTCGTAGTATGTAATTTCCGCTGTGCCGTCAGCGAGTACGACATATTCAAGCTTGTCAAATGTGGGGTCGGTTGTTTCAGCACCGACAGAAAATGATAAGCATACAAGCCCTGAACACAAAATTAATGTGCTCAATAGTAAGCTTACTAGTTTTTTCATAAAATCATCTCATTTTCAGGTTAATATATTTGATTATAGCACTAACACACTTTTTGTCAATAAAAAACAGCGATGAGTTACCATCGCTGTTTAGTTTAGTTGTCGTTTTTGTGTACAGGCATTGACCACCAGAAAGTACTACCTTCATGTAACTTTGAATATACTCCGTAATCTGCGTTGTATTTGTTAAGGATGTTCTTTACAATAGAAAGTCCCAAACCTGTGCCGATGACAGCGCGTTTGTGCTCTTTATCTACCTTGTAGTAGCGGTCCCAGATGTACTTTAGCTCATCTTCTGCGATACCATCGCCGTGGTCGATAACTTCAATAAGCACCTTATCATTTTGTACTTTCTGTCTTACGATGACGGTCTTATCTTCACCACAGTAGTTTACAGCGTTGTTGATGAGGTTGTACATAACCTGTGAAATTCGAAGAGGGTCAGCGTTTATGAAAACGTTTTCCTCATATTCGAATAAAATGTTGTAGTTATCCTGTTCTATGAGTTTTTTGTATCGTGAGAAAATGTCCTGTATGCAGTTGGTAAGTGAGAAAACACAGTTTTGCATTTTTACTGCATCTGACTCGAGTTTTGAGATGTCCAGCAGGTCAGTAACAAGCTGCGAAAGACGAGTGGCTTCGTCGATGATAATCTGTACATTTTCCGGAGTGTTCTCGCCCGGTAAATCACGCATAACCTCGCTGTAACCTGTAATCATAGTCAGCGGTGTGCGTAAGTCGTGGGAGATGTTTGCGATGAGTTCGCGTCGTAGATTATCTACTTTTGACAGCTCCTGCGCTGAGTAAGTCAGCGTGTCGTTTAGTTCACACAGCTCTTTGTAGTTTCCGCCACTGAACTCGATATCGTAATTCTGGAGAGCCAGTTCTTTTGCTTTTTCGTTGGTTTCGCGAATCGGCTTTGATACATAGTGCGCGGTGATAATCGCTATGATAATACTTACCGCAATTATTATACCCGTTATGATAAAAAGCTGAAGCCTGAGCGTTTCAACTGTACTCGTGAGTGGAGTGATTTCGCTTTCGACAACAACCATATACTGTGAGTCGTAAGTGTCGAGAATAGTAGCGTAGACCAAAAGCTCGACCGATTCCTTGTCAAGTGGCGGAGCGAAGCCATTAAACGATGGCGTATTAACAAAGCTGTTTTTCGTAGTTTTCAGCGTTGCTTCGCCACCATTACTTAGTGCCAGCTGATAATACTGATACATCGCTGTTCTGTTTATCATCGAAGATGTGTGCATAAAGCGGTCGGGAGTATATATCGGTGTGAATTCACCGTTGGTGGTGTCGTAAACCGACACATTCATATTATTCTGGTCCTGAATCACGCTCAGCATTTCACGAAGATCGTCCTGCTTGATATTCTGAACTACACTGTTTGCGCATCGCTCAACCTGACGGGTTTTTATTCCGCGATAAAACGGGTCGAGAAGCACCGTCTGGAAAATCCACATAATGATAATCAGCACAGTTGAGAAAATCAGAAACGCACACGCGAGGTATACCTTAAGCGGAAGTTTCTTTTCAGTTTGTTTCAAAACGGTATCCCACCCCTCGAAGCGTAACGATAAGTCCTGCGTAGTCTCTAAGGCTCTTTCGGAGCAGCTTTACGTGTGTGTCTAGTGTTCTGTCGTCACCGAAGAAGTC
>JAZSFG010000189.1:0-6121 GCA_045532065.1 Ruminococcus sp.
TATCCGAGCTCGCTCATAAGGTTATTCCATGTTCTGGTGCTTGGAAGATACGCTTCGTATGAAACGCAGTCACCACCAGGCATAACCTGAAACTCAGAAGTTTTGCTACCGCCTGTAATTACAAAGCCTGTTGTAACAACCTTCTGTCGTTTCTGGCTGTCAGTATTAGCGTTGATAGTCTGGGTGGTGTCAATTGTATCAAATGGTACAACTCCCTGCAGCCACTGTGGAACTGCAGTTGTAGCGACCTTATCAGCTGCTACGTTTTCGGTAGAAGCACCGCTCTTTATATCAGCGTAATGCTCATCAAAAGTAGTGTTCATATGGATTTTTGAACCTGTGTTTGCCCAGTAGTGAGCGTATGTACGCATCCACAGAGGTCTTCTGGCTGTATTAATAAGAGCATCTTCGAGATTATCTCTTGTAGTATAGCCCTTTGCGATAGTTGTCGCTGCATCTTTAGTGAGCCAGATAGTACGTGATTCAACAGGGTTTGTGTTACCAAGACCGTTCTGTTGTTTTTCTGTACAATCCCAAGCTAAAAGCTGCATAGCTTTCTCAGGGTCTGTTGTGCCAACTTTAACTGAGTTACCCCATGTCAGAGTAGAACCGCAAGTGATAACTGAATCGTTTATATCAAAGCCATTGTTAACATGATATGGATTCCAACCGATGTTTACAGCTGTCTGCTCGTCTTCAGCAAAACAGAAAGGCTGCATATAACCGAAAGTACCCATACGGTTTTCTTTAATCTTGTAACCAGCGAGGTTGAGCATAGCGAGCGAAATAAAACGACCGATAAGCTTGTTAGCTTCTTCGTTAATCATACCATCTTCGTATGAAATGCCGAGCTGACGAGCGAGTGGACCGCTGACTAAAACATATGGAGTCCAGCCGTGTGTACTGTCGAGTGATTTGTAGAAGTTACCATTCGCAAAACAACGTGTAATAGCCATACAAATCGGCATATACTCAGCAGGACAACCTGCCATAATAGCGTTAGCCGCTACCTGATACGCTGTTATTGTTTTATACGCAGGCTTTACGCCGATGATTTCGCCGTTTTGCATATTAACGACGTCAGTAGCTGCCATATTTGTAAACTGTAAGTAGTATTCGATTTTCTCCTGAGTTGGAGGCACAACAGGAAGACCGTCACTCATCTCGCTTACTTCGTAGAATTCCTGAACACGCTGATATGAGCCTGTAAAGATAACGTCATCATAAGATGCACTACCTGCCACACCTGCGATTCTATCGATTTCTTCCTGAGTAATCTGTGTTGTAAGGCCTGTTACTACCTGGTCGTAAAGAATATCTCTTGCTTTCTGCTGCTGAACGGCTGTTTCGTCGTTAGCAAAAGCACCAGGATAAGCTGCAGTACGTACTACAGGCACACCACGGTTAAAGCCAGTTGACTCAACCTGCGGAACGAAAGTTTCAGCAGCAACAACAACTGACGGAATACCGATGTACTCAGCAGCGAGAGCGTTACCTGTCTCTTTTACAGTACAGATACCACAACCACAGTTACCTGAGATTACAGCATCGACGCCATAGTTTATAAGCTTCTGCTGGAATTCTTTTGACTTGTCACTAGGGCTTAACGGATTATAAGTACCGCCTTTACCGATTTCTTCCATAAAGTAGATTTTGCATCCATACTCATCAATAAGCATATCTGCAAGTACTCTGTGAGTAACTGACGCAGAGAAACTACCGCCAACGAGTGCGATTGTAGCCCCCCTAAGTGCAGCTTCACCATTTAATCGTGCAGGCTGTGTGATGTTCGAAATAGAAGAACCAACAGGCACTGGGGACACGATTTTGTATTCGTTTTTTTCAGGAGCCGCGTTAGATGCTACGGCTGTCTGAACGGTGTCGGTTTCTACTGCTGTAAATGATGATAAGCTCACAGTGAGCATACCAACAACACACATAAGCGCGAGCAGTAAAGAAAGACAACGCTTTAAGATGTTTGTTTTCATAAAACCATCCTCTCAAAAATTTTAATATTAAACGCTGAATTCAATGCCGTTACAATTCAGTTGTTATATATTACTAAGTTAATCAGTTAATGAAGTTTCAGTCTCAACTTCAGATACATTATCAGGTGTGTAGTATGTAACACTTGAGAAGAATGCATCCGCAAAAATAGAATCGACTGTCTCATCGTCGGTAAATTTAAGATTACCATTTTCGTCAAACTCATAAGAAACAGTGTACTGTGTTTCTTCGTCAGTAACAAGACTAAAAGCAAGTTTACCATCATTTGCTGTGTATGCGTAATACATATATCTGTCGAGAGCTAAATCTTCGCTTTCATAATGAATATTGAACACCCCATTGTCCAAAAACTCTACAGTCTCTGTGTACGGAATCTCATACATATAATACTCGAGTGTTCGCTCATTTGTAATCCATTCACCAACAAGCTTTTCATCAACTTCGAATCTCTTATAAGACTGCTTTTCGTATTTAGGATTTTTCGCACGCTCGAGAACGTATTCCTGTGCTTGGGTAGTCAACCCAGTTGTTTCGTCTATCTGTTCAGGCAAAGTGAGAACAACTTTTCTGTTTCCTAAAATTGCGCTACCTTTAAACTTATAGTCAAGGTTAACAGAACCTAAGTTGATTTTGTTAGCACCATCTTCTTTTAAAAGCTCGTACTCGTAGTGCTCAACGCCACCGTCGAAACAAACTTTCCACTTGCCATCTCCGAATTTGTCCGCTTTTTCAAAGATATAATAAACGCGGTCAGCTTCTTCTATCTCATCCCCAGTCGCCTGTGTAATTTCAGGATTAACAGTAAGCTCCCAAACTCCGGTGAAAGTACCCGGTAAAATAAATGAAAGTAAAACTGCTACAGCCATAACCAAAACAACAGCACATGGTATAATATATAAAAGCGGGCTTTTTTTCTTCGGCTTCAGGTCATCCCTTTCAACAGGGAGAACATAATCAATATTGTTATCTTCCACAAAAATTCTCCTTTAAATTTGGGCATAATTACCCTATGGATTCATATTTATTAAATTTAAACACAATAATTTGATACAAATGTGTAAATTTATCATTTTTATATCATATTTTGTGATATAATTGTGTTGAATAAGTATATATTAATCGGAAGTGATATACAAATGAATAAGAATATAAATATACTTTTAGTTGAAGATGACGACAAACTTCGTAGTACAGTCAAAGACTACTTACAGATGAACGACTTTGATGTCACAGCTTGTAGCGACGGCATTTCTGCACTCTATAGTTTTGAAAACGACTCTTCTTATGACATCATACTTTTAGACGGAATGTTACCTGACATTGATGGCTTTGATATCTTAAAAAAAATCAGGGAAACATCAAACGTACCTGTTATCATATTGTCTGCACGCGAGTCAGAAAGAGACCAGCTTAGCGGTTTCCACCTTGGTGCTGACAACTACATCACAAAGCCGTTTCTGCTAAGCATATTAAAAGAGCACATCAACGCACTTCTTGTCCGCACCGGACGCTTTGATGATACTCTCACAAAGGGTGCAATTACACTTAATACTGTTGAACGTACGGTCATTGTAGATAATAATTTAATCACGACCACTCCTCGCGAGTACGATGTTCTGCTTTTCTTTATGCAGAATGAGAGAATTGTTTTAAGTCGTAACACGATTTTAGACAGAGTATGGGGCAGCAGTTATTTCGGCGATTTGCGTACTGTTGATACAATCATCAAACAGCTTAGAAAAAAGCTTGGAAATCACAGTAATTACATTGTTTCTGTTTACGGAGTAGGATACAAATTTGAGGTGTGCTATGAAGAATAAAATGACGATAAAACTGATTATCACAATTGTTGTTACTGTTACTTTAATTGCGTTAATTATGGCACCTATATACTTTTATCTGCAACCTAAAATGTATATTGAACAACAAAAGCGAATTGTCGCCGAGTTTTCTAATAGTTTTAAATCTGTTGAACCTTTTGATAACGAACATCTTGACGAGTTTGTTGCAAATTCCCGAGAAAATTATCGTATATATGTATTTGAGGAAGATTTTACTCCTCTTTATGCTTCGTACGAATTTGGCAATAATCAAAGGTTCATAAAGAGGCTTTTTGAGAGTAAGATTGATACTTTTAAAGCCACATCAGAGCCTTATTACACCGAGGTGGATAACGACCCATCAGTCAGACTTTCGACCTGCTGTGAGAAAAACGGAAAAACTTACTACATATACATAAAAGACAGCCTTAGCGGAGTTAATCTAGTATTTGATTTTTCTAATCAAGTATTAGGTTATGTAGTGCTGGGATACATTATCATCTGTTCTATTGTATTATTCCTCGCTACTTCCCAATCAATCAAATCTTTGAATGAAATTACAAATGTCGCAAAGAACATCTCCGATAACAACCTCTCTGTACGTTATCAGGGAAAAATCCGCAATAATGAAATCGGAAATTTAGCGCTGAGCGTAAATAAAATGGCGGATAATATTCAGAATAACTTCAACAATCTCGAAAACTATAACTTCGTTCTCAGAGAAGACAACCGTTATATGATTGAATCCGAGGAAGCCCGTCGAATGCTTCTAAGAAATATCACTCATGATTTGAAAACTCCACTCGCAGTCATTAGTAGTCAGGTCGAAATGATAAGCACGTGCAAAGAACAAGAAAAAAAAGACTATTACTATCATTCTGCAATGGAAGAAATCGACAAGATGAGTAAAATGATAAGTGAAGTACTACAGATGACTATTGATGAACACAGTATAGCATCTAAAGAATCACAAAATATTGATGTGAGCGAGCTTATCACTAAGCTTTGTGATAACAACGATGCTTATATCAAATCCCGAAAGTTAAAGCTTGTAAAAGATATTACGCCAAATCTTAATCTTAACACAATCAGTGAATATGTAGAGTTCGTTTTCA
This sequence comes from Ruminococcus sp., assembly GCA_045532065.1. GTDB lineage: Bacteria > Bacillota > Clostridia > Oscillospirales > Acutalibacteraceae > Ruminococcoides. Next base: position 4,943 of record JAZSFG010000189.1, read on the forward strand.
GAAACTATCTCTCAAACGCAGTACAAAACGCTAAAGAGAATACAGCAATCACTGTGTCGCTCAAAGAACGTAGCAATACAGTCCGACTGACAGTAGAAAACTACGGTAAACAGATTCCTGATGAAATGAAAGACAAAATCTGGTTCGAAACCTTTACCACATTGCCTAACGGTAAAGAGAACACCGGATTAGGTCTGTATATTGTTAAAGAGATTTCATTAAAGGAACACACCGACTGTGGTTTCGACAACACAGAAAACGGTGTCAGATTCTGGTTTGATTTTATCGACTACACAGAAAAGCCGGATAGCGATGAATGATAATATTAATTTTCGTATAAACAAAGAGCCATACAGTTAGTATGGCTCTTTTGTGTTTGTTTTCTGAAAATTGCTAGAAAATTATTGAAATTAATAATTTCTTTGTTAATATATAGCTAGAAACTGTGAGGTGACTTGCTATGAAAAGAATAATCTGTGTTTTTATTTGTTTAAATATTTTATTTTCAATATCTGCGTGTAACACAGAGAACGAGATTTCGTATGATGAATTTTTCATAAACAACAGTATAACCACCGATTGCAGCAAAGACTATGTTCCCGAATTTATGGAGATAATCAAAGATAGTGAGTTTGCGGGAATATATGAAGGTTCTGAACTTAAAGAAGAAAACTGTTATAATGTAACTTCTGAGTTAATAGAAGATACTACAGGTGTTAAGATATTTAAATTTAGCGACACTTGCCTCTCCCTAGCACTTATTGATGGGAAAGCTTATACTGTGTGCGACTATTTCGGCGGATTTGGCTTCATTAATGCTGTGCCATGGGATTATGATGAAGATGGAAACTACGATTTATTAATAGCGTCTTCATCAGGTTCGGGTATGCACCGTTCGCAGATTTCGGTTTTTAATACTAAAACAAAAGAATCTATTGTTGTTTACAATACAATTGAAACAGATAATCCATATATAGACCTGTGTATTAATTACGTACCACCAATGATATCATCAGTTAATCCACACGAACTTCCAAAAAACTATATTATATATTCAGTAGATATTGAACTTATGGATAATAATTTAGCGAGTTTAAAATATACAGCAACTAACGTTGTTGGTGAAGTATTGTTAATAGACGGTAAACCTGATTTCGTAGAAATTGAAAGGGAAATAAT
>JAZSFG010000175.1:0-10008 GCA_045532065.1 Ruminococcus sp.
GATTTATGGTTCTTCGACAGTGAAAGCAGCAAGCTATATTATTTTCATAACAACATTTGATACTAAATATAAAAAGGCACCAATTCAGGTGCCTTTTTCTTATACTTCAAATGTGCCGTTTTCGATAGATGTAATCATATCAACGCGCTTTGTGTGACGGTCGCCCTCAAATTCTGTGTTGAGGAAGATGTCAGCAAGCTTAACTGCAGTTTCTTCATCAATAATTCTGCCACCTAACGCAATAATGTTAGAGTTATTGTGACGACGTGTCATTTCAGCCATAAACTCGTTTGTGCAAACAGCTGCTCTGATACCCTTAACTTTATTTGCAGCCATTGATATACCAATACCAGTACCACAACAAAGAATACCGAGTGAAGTATCATCTTCAGCTACAGCAGTAGCTACTTTATACGCATATACAGGATAATCTACACTTTCTTCAGTATAACAGCCGAAGTCAGTATACTCCATACCCTTTTCTTTAAGATACACAATAATAGCGTTTTTAATATTAAGTCCGCCGTGGTCGCATCCTAAATAAACTTTCATATTTGTCCCTCTTCTTTCTTTATTCTTTCGCGTTCAGCCTGTGAAGGTCTGAGATAAGTAGGCATCAAGGATGATGCAGTAAATACATTATTGTTTTTTATATTTTGCAGCGCACAGAGTGCAACAGACGACGCTGTCTGGAAGCGTTTAGAATCATGAGCTAGAGTGATAACCTCAACATCTTCACAAGCTTTAGCAACTAAATGTGCACCATCTCCAACTAATACAACAGGTTTATTAAGAGTTTTGAGTTCTTCGCTTAAGTTTTCAACACTAACGGCTCTGTCATCACACTTGCGTGTAATTTCTCCGTTTTGCACGCTAAACAAAGCATTATAAACCTGATTACGTCGGGCGTCCATACACGAACAAACGACGATATCATCAGCATCAATAAAATTATAAGCCATAGACTCAAGCGTCGATGTGCTAACACATTTTTTATCTAGCGCCATCGCCATACCCTTAACTACAGATACACCGATTCTGATACCTGTAAAAGAGCCAGGCCCACAGTTAACAACAAAGTAGTCAATGTCAGCAAGCTCGGTTTTCGTGCTCTTCAGTAGAGCATCAATCATTGGAACAAGTGTCTGGCTGTGGGTGAGCTTTGTGTTAATAAAAAACTCACCGATTATTTTATTATCATCTGCGTCATAAATACACACAGAAGCGGTTGTAGCTGAAGAATCAAGAGATAACAGTTTCATACTCATCAAGTCCTTCTATAGTAAAAATTCGTGTGTTTTCGTCATCAGTTTTATTAATCGTAATGCGGATTGTATTCTCATCAAGAGCGTACTCGATATTCTCGCTCCACTCGATAATCAGAACACCATTGTCGAGATAATCGTAAAAACCTGTGGAATAAAGGTCATCATCAGATGTTATGCGGTACATATCAAAGTGATAGATACTAAACTTACCGCTATACTCGTTAACGATAGCAAAAGTCGGACTGGAAACGCCATCAGAAAAACCTAGCCCATCAGCAAGTCCACGGGTGAAAGCAGTCTTCCCTGCTCCTAAGTCTCCGAACATAGCTATAACCTCGTCGCCTTTTAAAACAGACGCGATTTTGCTTCCTAAATCTTCAGTTTGCTTGACATTATTTGAAATAATCTTAATCATAGTAAACTCTTTTCTGGTTTTTACTGACATATTGTATCATAACACAAAATAATAATAATGGCAAATAATCAAAATCAAAAATTTTGTTTTCATATAATTACAGCTGTGTTAAAAAACTTGATATATTAAAAACATTCTAATATAATACGATTATAGTATGTAACGGATGGTGAAATTTTGAATTCTGTAACTAAAGCTATCAGAAATTTCTTCACTAGAACCGATATTATCCTGTGGATACTCACAATTGCTGCGCTTATGTACAGCGTGCTACTGATTAAGAGTATGCAACGAACGAGCGACTACAATTATCTTCAGTCACAGACAATAGCAATTGCCGCAGGGTTCATCGCAGCCATTATAATATCGGTTATAGACTACAATAGAATAGTACACGCGTGGTGGTTACTAGCCGGTATCGGACTTGTTATGTTTTTACTCGTGTTTTTGTTTGGTATTAACGTCGCAGGTACTGATGATACAGCGTGGCTAAGACTTCCGGGTGGTTTCTCATTCCAACCGTCAGAGCTTGTTAAGGTGATTTTTATTATTACTTTTTCAAAACATCTGACAGTATTGATAGAAAACGACAAGCTCCACACTTTATGGGGTGTACTCTCCCTCGGTGGACACGTAGCCCTTCCTGTACTTTTAGTACATTTACAAGGTGACGATGGTACAGCACTTGTGTTCGCTATAATGTTTGTTATTATGGCTTTCGCAAGCGGAGTACAGATAAGATATTTCCTTATTATGCTACTGGTACTATGCACAAGCGTTCCGATTTTATGGAAGTATGTATTAAACGATGAACATAAAAATCGTTTTCTCGCTGTCTTTGATATCGACGGCAACGCGATGACAAACTACGGATGGCAGCAGTTTCAAGGTAAAGTTTCAATCGCATCAGGTGGACTAAACGGCTATGGACTCAACAACGGGCCACGAGTAGCCGCAGGTATCGTCCCTGAGCAGGAAAACGACTTCATCTTTACAGTAGCCGGTGAAGAACTCGGCTTTATCGGATGTTCACTTTTACTTTTGATTTTGTTAATGATTACAGTTAAAACTCTTATTAACGCCAGCAAATCCAGAGATAACACAGGAAAATTTATATGTATCGGTGTTTTCTCGATGATTGCTTCACAGACTGTTATCAATGTCGCGATGGTGCTCGGACTTATGCCTGTAATCGGTATCACTTTACCTTTCTTCAGCAGTGGTGGTACTTCTGTGCTGGCGCTTCTCATAAGCATCGGTTTAGTCCAAAGTGTATACTACAGTAAAGATAAAATAGAGAGAAAAGGCATCACTATCAAAAACAAGTACAAATACTCATTCAACTCTTATATGTAACAAAAAAGCACGGTATAAAACCGTGCTTTTTTTATTTTTTTGTAACGCTTACTGATGTAGTGTACTTATCGTAAACCCAACAGTTAACGTATTTGTCAACAAAGTCGAACGAAATCGACAAATCGAATGAAGTACTTTCTCTGAAATCCTCGTTAAGTTTATCCGCAAAGTCAACCTTAGCGATAATATCTGCAGAACTGATTTCAGAAATAAGGCTTTGTGGCCCACAAACTGAAACTTCAATACTAGGGCTGTTAAACGCTACACTGTAAATACTATTGTCAATATTTTCAGTCTTAAAGCTGTTGATGGTAACTTTCTTCATAGCGTAAGAGGACAAATCAACAGAAACTTTAGCTTGTTTACTATCACTTAAGTTCTTGCATTTATTAGGTAACACAATGTCCATTTTTTCAGAAATCTTCTTGTTACTCAAAGTTGCAAAATCTAGAGTTCCGATGTTAACCTTGTTGTCGACAATACTATCTAAAACTTCCTGTTCAGCAGCAATTTTAATCTTGCTCGGAGTTATTCTGATTCTAGGGTGCTTAGCAGGAGCGTTAACAGTATCAACAGTAAGTTCTACTTCGAGTGTAGGAAGTGGAGTTAATGACACCTCAACAGAAGTCGCAGATAAAGTAGACATCTTAATGTCAAGCTTATTTGAATCCTTATCAAGGAAAACGAGGTCGAAAATCTGTGTTTTGGTATCCCCTACAACGCCTTCCATTGTTCCGTTTATGACAACTCTGTCGATGGCAGAAACTTCTGTTTCAGGACCAGAGACAGTAATCGAAGTCTGTGAAAGGGCAGAGTTAGCGTAATAACCCTCTTCAACTTTATACACGAGCTCATCAGTAATGCTAAACTCTTTATCTTTACGTTTATCAACGAAAACTGTAATGGAAGACGGAGATACATTTGAAACAAAGTTATAGTTAGATTTATTACTGTTCTTACTAGCGCTTAGTTCAAGCGTATAGCTACCAGGTGCAATAATAGTATTTGACTGATAAGCCTCGACTTTAATATCGTCTTTATCAAGACCGCCGACAGTCATTCGGTTGCCTTTAACTTCAACTGAAGCGGTGAGTTCACGGTCGGTGAAAACTTCGAGTCCGTCTTCAACAGCATCTTCAGACAACTCGATAACAATCGGAATGTCAGAAATAGTTTTATTAAAATCCATCTGTGTGCTGGAGTTCGCATTTACCACAAACCAGATTACAAAAGAAAGAATGAGCGAAACAACAAGCAAAGTTATGTCGTTAGAGAAAAAACGCTTAATTTTAGAGTTCTTTTTCATCACTTCTTCTCCTTTCTGTTCTTAAATAGTACAGCAAAGAGATCTTGCTTTTCGTTTTCATTAGGGATAATAAGCTCGTTCAATTTTTCGACAAGCTCTTTTCTATCGAGTTCTCTTATAAGCTTTCCGCCAACCGCGATAGAAACAATACCTGTTTCTTCAGATACAACCACAACAACAGCGTCGGATTCTTCACTCATACCGATAGCGGCTCTATGACGGGTACCTAAAGCTGAATTAAGGCGGTTATTATCAGTTAATGGGAGAATACAACCAGCAGAGAGAATTTTACCCTCTCTGATAATACAAGCGCCATCGTGTAAAGGAGCTTTATTAAAGAAGATATTTCCAAAAAGAGCGACAGAAGTATCACTGTTAAGCTCTGTACCGCTTGAGGCAATTTCAGAAAGCATAGTGTCGCGTTCGATAACAATCAAAGCACCTGTACGAGAATGACTGAAAACAGTAGCACTGTCAGCTATATCGTTAATAGCTTTGTTCCACTTTACAGCGAGGTCGTCATTTTTTCCCGCTAAAGTAGAAAATAGAGAATTTTTGTGAATATTACTTCTGCCTAAATGTTCAAGAGCACGTCTAAGCTCAGGCTGGAAAACGATAACAAGAATAATAACGGCAAACTCGAAAACTGTAGTCAGTATAACATTAACCATTGTTAAATCGAAAATCACAGAAGTAGCGTAAGCAACAAGCAACACTATAAGACCTTTAACAAGCTGTGCAGCTCTTGTCTGTCGAAGCAACTTAAAAAGGCTATATATGATAATAGCAACTAAAATTATATCAACAGCATCGCTGAAACGGAATGTGCTGATAATAGTGCCGATAGTTTCCATCCAACTTTGTAAAAAAGCCATAAACGTCCTCCTTTACATACTTTCCTTAATTTTAACACACATCAAAATGCATTTCAATATAATTCTTGCAAGTAATTATAATTTTTTCAGGACTTTTACTAAAAAATCAACATCACTTTCACGCGTAAACATAGACGGAGATACTCTAACTGTTCCTATATCAAGCGTATTTTTACACTTATGAGCAAGTGGAGCACAGTGAAGACCTGCACGAACTGCTATTGAATGTTTGTTAAGGAATGATGCTACCTCTTCACTAGATTTAGCGTCAACATTAAACGATAAAACAGGTGCGTAGTATTCGAGAGTCGGCATTTCGGTATAGAGTTTAATTTTTTGCATTTTAGACAATCTACTGTAAAGCATACGGATATGCGCCATTTCTGTGTTAGAAATCATCATAGGTGTCTTATCTAAAACTACTTCTATCCCCTTTTTAAGCCCACAGATACCGATAACATTAAGTGTACCACTTTCGAACTTATCGGGAGTAAAGTCGGGTTGAGAAAGATTTTGCGACTCGCTGCCTGTTCCACCCTCTATAAGACTATCAGGCAAAAATTCATTATTGATAACTAAAACACCAACACCCATAGGACCGTAGAGACCCTTATGACCTGCACAACAAACATAGTCATAATGATCTTTTTCTAAGTCTATATCAAATACACCAGCACTCTGAGCAGCATCCAAACAGAACAAAACACCGTAATTATGACACATAGCGCAGATACGCTCAACAGGCAGACGGATACCGAATACATTAGATGCGTGTGTACAGACAACAAGTTTTGTGCGTTCATTTAAGCATTTTCTGAAACTGTCAACAGTTTTGTCGTCATCTTTCTCAAAAACTTCTGCTACAGAATACGTAATATTCTGAGATTTGAGTTTTTCGAGCGGTCGTAAAACAGAATTGTGCTCGAGATTAGAAATAACGCAGTGGTCACCAGGTTTTAAAACTCCTTTAATCACAGTATTAAGCGCTTGTGTACAGCTAGGAGTAAATATTACCTTACTTTCATCTTTTATATTGAAAAGTCTGCATACAGCACTTCTGCACTCGAATACCTTTTGTGCTGTTTTCAGCGACATAGTGTGCCCGCTACGACCGGGATTAGCAGAAAAGTAACGCAAACTATCGTTAACGGCATTTATAACGCTTAAAGGTTTCGGGTAAGTTGTGGCACTATTATCCAGATATATCATACAATATCACGCGACACTCTGCCGATAACCTTAATCCCGTTTTTAAGCAAAATCTCGTGGGCTGTTTGCGTATCGTGTGGTACAAAAAGACAGTATCCGCACGAGTACATCTGATGTCTTTTAGGAGTTCGCTCGATATATGACTTTATTTTAAATCGATCAAGGACTGTTTTTCCTCTCATCGCGTACGTTACTGATGGGACTAATATTAATTGTTTTTCCATAAAAATTTACACCTCTACATTTTTTACTACCATAATATGTAGAAAAATATAGAGGTGTTATCATTAAGTATTAAGTTTCAGATAAGAGGTCGCCCATATCATACATACCGCACTTTTTATCTTTGAGATAAACAGCGGCATTAACAGCACCAACAGCGAAAACATCTTTAGAAAGCGCCTGATGCTTAATAGAAAGGATTTCGTCGTGACCTGCGAAGATTACTTCGTGTTCACCAACAATAGTACCTCCACGAACAGCGTGGATACCGATTTCGTTCTTCTCACGCTTTTTGCGATAAGCGTGTCTATCGTACACATACTGTGAATCAGTAAGCACCTGTGAGATACCGTCAGCAATCATTAGAGCTGTACCTGATGGAGCATCGATTTTCTGATTATGATGTTTTTCGATAATCTCAACATCAAAGTTGTTAGAAAATACTGCAGCAGCCTTTTTAGAAAGCTCAATAATGAGATTAATACCGAGAGACATATTACCTGAATAAAAAATAGCAGTATCAGATGATGCTTCCTTAATCTGCTGAACCTGAGCTTCGTTAAAACCTGTTGTACAGATAATCATTGGTGTCTGTGTAGAAGTAGCGTACGCAAGCATAGAATCAAGCACAGACGGATTAGAAAAGTCAATAATTACATCTGCTTTCACATCAAGATCAGCAAAAGAACGATAAACAGGATAGTTAAGGTTGTCTCCGTAAAGGTCTACGCCAGCAACGATTTTGCAGTCACTACGTTCGAGAACAGCTTTAGTAACAGCGGCACCCATTTTACCGTTACAACCATTAAGAATAATTTCAGTCATTTAAACTTCCCCTCTCTTTTTAGAAAAACAGGGCGTATCAAACGCCCTGTAAAAATCATTTAGAATATTTACCGATGAGGTTGTACTTAGTGAGACAATCCTTTAAATCATGGTAGCCTCTATAACTCATAGGAACTAACGGTAATCTGCATTCACCTGCATCAAAACCGACAAGGTTCATAGCAGTTTTAACAGGAATTGGGTTAACATCAGAGAACATAATATCCATAAGCTCAACGTAATGGAAGTTCATCTTAGCAGCTTCGACAAAGTTGTTATCAAGACAAAGCTGACAAATCTGATGCATCTCCTGTGGGCAGAAGTTCGCAAATACAGAGATAACACCTAAAGCACCGAGTGACATAAACGGTACTGTCTGGTCATCGTTACCTGAGTAAATATCAAGCTTGTCACCACAGAGTGAACGTGTCTGTGAAACTGATGAGATATCACCATTCGCTTCCTTAGTAGCAACGATGTTCTCGTGCTTACAAAGTTCAGCGTATGTCTTAGGTGCAATATTACAACCTGTACGGGACGGAACATTGTAAACAATCATAGGAAGGTCAACGTTATCAGCGATAGTCTCAAAATGACGAATCAAACCTGTCTGTGATGTTTTATTGTAGTATGGTGTAACGCATAAAAGTGCGTCAGCACCAGAAATTTGTGCTGATTTAGAAAGTTCGATGGCTGTGCTGGTGTCGTTACTACCTGTACCTGCAATAACAGGAATTCTGCCGTTTACCTTTTCAGAAACGAAAGATAAAACTTCGCAGTGCTCCTTTACAGAAAGAGTAGCAGCCTCGCCTGTTGTACCGCAAGCAATAATAGCATCAGTACCATTTTCAATCTGAAACTCCAGAAGCTGTGCTAAAACGTCGTAGTTAACGCTTCCGTCAGCCTTCATAGGAGTGATAAGTGCAACACCTGAACCGGTGAAAATTGGCTTACTCATAAAATCCTCCGATTAATCAAGATAACCTTCTGCACAAAGAAGCTCAGCCATAAGTACTGCACCGCCGGCAGCGCCTCTTAATGTGTTATGTGACATACAAACGAACTTCATATCGTACTGTGTATCTTCTCTGAGTCTACCGATAGAAACAGCCATACCGTTTTCTAAGTTACGCTCTGACTTAATCTGTGGGCGGTCAGGCTCTGTGAAGTAATGTAAGAAATGCTTAGGAGCTGATGGGAGGTCAAGTTCCTGTGCGCGACCAACGTAGTTAGTCCACTCTTTAATAACCTCTTCGACGCTAGGTTTATTCTCACAACCGAATGACATAAATACTGCAGCAGAGTGACCATCAGATACAGGAACACGGATACACTGTGATGTAATAGAGATGTCAGTTGTAGGAACAATCTTACCGTCTTCGATGTTACCCCAGATCTTCAGAGGCTCCTGTTCGCTCTTTTCTTCTTCGCCACCAATGTAAGGGATAACATTATCTACCATCTCAGGCCAACGCTCGAAAGTTTTACCAGCGCCTGAAATAGCCTGATAAGTACAAGCAAGAACTTTTGTTACGTTATATTTTTCCTTAAGTGGGTGAATAGCAGGAACATAGCTCTGAAGAGAGCAGTTAGATTTAACAGAAATGAAACCGCGCTTTGTGCCGAGACGCTTACGCTGTGCTTCAATAATCTCAGCATGGTCAGCGTTAATCTCAGGGATGATCATAGGTACATCCTCTGTCATACGGTGAGCAGAGTTGTTTGACATTACAGGACACTCAGCCTTTGCGTATGCTTCTTCTAAAGCTCTGATCTCATCTTTTTTCATATCAACAGCACAGAATACGAAATCAACAAGTGCAGCAACTTCTTCAACCTTGCTTGCATCCATAATAATCATGTCTTCCATAGACTGTGGAATTGGAGAAGTCATAGCCCATCTATCTTTTACACACTCTTTGTAAGTTTTACCTGCACTACGTGGGCTAGCTGCAAGAGCAGTTACCTTGAACCAAGGATGATTTTCGAGCAAAAGAGCGAATCTCTGTCCGACCATACCTGTCGCACCAATAATACCTACTTTATACTGTTTCATAATAATTCCTCCGATTTGCAAAAAACAGTTGTGTTTTTCCTAATAATAATATATTATATATCTTATGTTCAGATACACATAATTTTGCATTTTTTCTTATCTTATAATATAGCACTACAACAAATCTTTGTCAAATTGATTTAAAAAGAATATTCAATATATATAATTTTGAAAGGTAAACAAAATGAAAACTGTTGATTTTTATTATGACCTGCCTGATGAGCTCATCGCGCAGACCCCTTTGGAGCCACGAGATAGCTCAAGAATGCTTGTTTTATCCAAAGAAAACGGAGATATTGCACATAAGCATTTTTACGATATTATCGACCATTTGAACGAGGGTGACTGTCTTATTCTAAACGATTCGAGAGTACTCCCAGCACGTATTTTCGGTATTAAGGACGACACAGGCGCTAGTGTTGAGTTTTTACTGCTCCGACAGATTGAAAACAACACATGGGAAACTCTTGCAAAGC
>JAZSFG010000031.1:0-3164 GCA_045532065.1 Ruminococcus sp.
GGTCAGATCACTGTCGTCATACAACTTTCTCAACAATTATTGATAACGTTAATTTTGAAGACGAACTTTTGCAAAAAACTTATGAAGAGTATATCGAAGTAAGAAAAGAACTCGGCAGAACAAAACCAATCTGCCTTATGGACTTAGCAACCGTCGCAGTTCGTTATCTTAAAAAGAACGGCAAACTTGATAAACTTGACGAAAGTGAAGAAATTAACGCTTGTACTGTTAAAATCAAAGTTGATGTTGACGGTGTAAGCGAAGATTGGCTTTTATTATTCAAAAACGAAACTCATAACCACCCAACCGAAATTGAACCTTTCGGTGGTGCCGCAACCTGTATTGGCGGCGCAATCCGTGACCCACTTTCAGGTCGTGCTTATGTTTATGGTGCTATGCGTGTAACTGGTGCTGCAGATCCGCTTAAACCTGTTGCGGATACTATCCCTGGTAAGCTTCCACAGAGAAAGATTGTTACTACTGCTGCTGCAGGTTATTCTTCTTATGGTAACCAGATTGGTCTTGCTACTGGTATTGTAGATGAAATTTTCCACCCTGGTTATGCTGCTAAACGTATGGAAATCGGTGCAGTTATAGCTGCCGCTCCTGCTGAGAACGTTAGACGTGAAGTTCCTTCTCCTGGTGATATCGTTGTATACTTAGGCGGATCTACAGGTCGTGACGGTATCGGTGGTGCTACCGGTTCTTCTAAGAAACACGATTCTCATTCTGTTGAGACTTGTGGCGCTGAAGTTCAGAAGGGTAACGCACCTGAAGAAAGAAAACTTCAGCGTTTATTCAGAAACCCTGATGCAACAAAGCTCATTAAACGTTGTAATGACTTCGGTGCAGGTGGTGTGTCTGTTGCTATTGGCGAGCTTGCTGATGGTCTTAATATTAACTTAAACGCTGTTCCTAAGAAATACGACGGCTTAGACGGTACTGAACTTGCTATCAGCGAGTCACAGGAGCGTATGGCTGTTGTTATTGAGCCTGAAAATGTTGATAAATTCATCGCTCTTGCAAAAGAAGAAAATCTTCAGGCTTGTCCTGTTGCTGTTGTTACAGAAGAGCCTAGACTCGTAATGAACTGGAACGGTAAAAATATTGTAGATATCAGCAGAGAATTCTTAAACTCTAACGGTGCTGATAAACATATCTCGATTGCTCCTGCAAAAGCAGAGAATATCGAAAAAACTGTTGAAGGCTCGTTTACTGACAATCTCTTAAAGATCGCTGATGACCTCAATATTTGTTCAAAGCGTGGTCTTTCTGAGAGATTTGATTCCACTATCGGTGCAGGTACTGTTCTTATGCCGTTTGGCGGTAAGAATCAGCTCACACCAATTCAGAGTATGGTACAGAAGATTTCTGTTGAGAAAAAACACACTGATGATTGCTCTTTTATGTCATGGGGTTATAATCCATTTATTATGGAGAAGAGTCCATACCATGGTGCTTATCTGGCAGTTGTTGAGTCTGTATGTAAGCTTATCGCTACTGGTGCTAAGTTTGAAGACGTGTATCTTACATTCCAGGAGTATTTCGAGAGTCCTGGTAAAGACGCTAAGCGTTGGGGTAAACCACTTGCTGCACTTTTAGGTGCATTCAAAGCACAGAAAGAACTTAATATCGGTTCTATCGGCGGTAAGGACTCAATGAGCGGAACATTCGAAGACTTGGATGTACCTCCAACACTCGTTTCTTTCGCTGTTACAACAGGTAAGGTATCAGATGTCGTTTCTCCTGAGTTTAAGAAAGCAGGCAACAAGGTTATCTTCCTTAAAGCTGATACAGATGAAAACGGTTTACCTGTTACACAGTCACTCGTTGCTTTATTTGATAAAGTATTCGCTTTACTTAACAGTGGCAAGGCTGTTGCTTGTTACACACCTACATTAGGTGGTATTGCTGAAGCTGTTATGAAGATGACATTCGGTAACTCCTTAGGCTTTAAGTTTAACGATAAGCTGAGTGTTACTGATATTTTCGGTTATAACTACGGCGCTTTTATTCTCGAAGTTGAGGACGGGGTAGAAGAAGACGCTGTTATCGGTACTGTGACTGACGACGGTATGATTTCTTACGAAAACGAAGCTGTTAGTATTGATAAGGTGCTCGGTGTTTACGAAGACAAGCTCGAGTCTGTATATTCTTGTAATATCAAACACGATGATAAGAAGATTGAAAACACCTCTTATCCATGCAACAGCTGGGCTTCACCTGCTATTAAGGTTGCTAAACCTAAGGTTCTTATCCCTGCTTTCCCAGGCACAAACTGTGAATTTGACAGTGCAAAAGCAGTAAGAGATGCTGGTGCAGAGCCTGAGATTATAGTTATTAACAACCTCGATGCTTTTGGTATCCAGAGAAGTGTAGAGAAATTTGCTGACGCTCTTAAAACTTCACAGATTGTATTTATCCCTGGCGGTTTCTCAGGCGGTGACGAGCCTGATGGTAGTGGTAAGTTTATCACCGCTTTCTTCCGTAACGCTGCTATCAAAGAGGGTGTTACCGATCTGCTTGATAACCGTGATGGTCTTATGTGCGGTATCTGTAACGGCTTCCAGGCTCTTATCAAGCTTGGCTTAGTACCATTCGGTAAGATTATCGATACTGATGAGAATTGTCCTACACTTACATTTAACACAATTTCTCGTCACCAGAGCAGAATTGTCAGAACAAGAATCGCTTCTAACAAGTCTCCATGGCTTTCACTTACAAATGTTGGCGATGTGTATAATGTTCCAATTTCTCATGGTGAAGGCAGATTCTTAGCACCAAATGACTTCGTACAGAAACTCATTGAAAACGGTCAGGTCGCTACACAGTATGTTGACTTAAATGGTAACGCAACAACTGATGTACATTTCAACCCTAACGATTCATTACTCGCAATTGAAGGTATAACTTCACCTGATGGCAGAGTATTCGGTAAGATGGGTCACAGCGAGCGTATCGGTGCAGGACTTTATAAGAATGTTCCTGGCGAATACGATATTCGTATGTTCGAAGCTGCAGTTAAGTATTTTAAATAATTATTTGCATTTTCCGACCTCTGAGTAAAATTGGAGGTCGGTTTTTGTTTGTTTACAATTATGATATTTTCTTGAATATTAAATTTCGGTGTGATATAATTTGTGTAGTTGTTAGGAGGTGTAATA
>JAZSFG010000036.1:0-2014 GCA_045532065.1 Ruminococcus sp.
ATATTTTGCTTATATTCTTCCCTATCCCCACGCAGGTATTCTCAAGCATAGAGAGTGCGACACCTGCGTATTCTTCGACGGTGTGGGGCGGTGTTGCACTCGTTTTTACAGCGGTGTGCTTTATAAATTCGTTAAACAAAAAAGAAATTATACGGAGGTAATTTTTATGTGCGGTATCGCAGGATGGCTTGATCACACGATTGATTTACGGGAGAAGAAAGACACACTACACAATATATCTGATGCTATAAAAAGCAGAGGTCCTGACGAAAAGGGTGAGTATATCGCACCTGACTGTGCTCTCTTACACAGGCGACTATCTATCATCGACCCACAAAACGGAAAACAGCCGATGAGTTTGAACTTCAGAAACGAAACCTATATCATCGTATATAACGGCGAGTTGTATAACAGCGATGAGTTAAGACAAGAGCTTATAACCGCAGGCCACACATTCACTTCGCACAGCGACACTGAAGTTTTGCTTCACCTGTACGCACATATGGGCAAAAACTGTGTACACAAACTAAACGGAATATACTCATTCTGCGTATATGAAGTAAAATCGAAAACACTCTTTATGTGCCGAGACAGAATCGGAGTAAAACCGCTTTTCTACCACAAATATAAAAACGGACTTGTATTCTCGTCGGAAATCAAAGCGATTTTAGAAAGTAATACTCTAAAGCCTGCTGTAAATGAAACAGGTCTTTACGAGTTGTTTTTCTTAGGCCCTGCGAGAACGTGTGGTAACGGTATTTTCAAAGGAATTAAGGAACTAAAACCAGGCGAAATGGCTACTTACAAAAACGCAAAACTCGTAAAAGAAACGTACTATCGCATAAAAGCAAATGAGCACACAGATTCAGAGAAAGACACTATTGAGAAGACAAGATATCTGCTCACAGACGCGATAAACAGACAGCTTGTTACCGATGTGCCGATGTGCTTTTTTCTCTCGGGTGGACTAGACTCGAGTATCATCTGCAAAACAGCTTCACAAAACTACAAAAAGACAGGAAAAGGCAATATAAACACATTCAGCGTCGAGTACGAAAACAACCGTGAGTTTTTTACTAAAACAGATTTTCAACCGAACGCTGACTTCGACTACATCAAGCTGATGGTAGATGACACATGCTCCAATCACACCGAGGTTGTGTTGTCGTGCGAAGATGTTTTTAGCGCTTTATACGACAGCGTAAGCGCCAGAGATTTACCGGGATATGTCGACATCGACTCTTCGCTACTGTTGTTCTGCAAAGAAGTCAGAAAAGACTACAAGGTTGCACTATCGGGTGAATGTGCCGATGAACTTTTCGGCGGTTACCCGTGGTACCACAACAAAACCTTACTTTTCGAAGAATGCTTCCCGTGGTCAAAAAGTTTAAACATCAGACGTTCAATCCTGAAGAACGGCATTTTAAAGCACGGCGAAGAATACGTTATGAGCAGATATTTCGACACTGTAAGAAAAACTGACAAGTTGCCATCTGACTGTGCTGTTGACAAGAGAATGCGTGAAATGTTTATGCTGAATTTCAGCTACTTTATGCAGTGCCTGCTAGAGAGAAAAGACAGATGTTCGATGTACAACGGTCTCGAAGTGAGAGTTCCTTTCTGCGACTACAGGCTCGTTGAATACGCATACAACATGCCGTGGGAACTAAAAGCGTACGGCAAACGAGAAAAAGGTATCATACGAAAAGCATTCGAAAACATTCTACCGTATGATATTTGCTACAGAAAGACAAGCCCGTATCCGAAAACTCACAACCCGAAATATATGAAGATGTGTGCTGATAAAACCGAAGAAATCTTAAATAAAAAAGATACTGTACTCAGTGAGCTGATAAACAAAGACGCAGTAAGGAAAATAATACAAAATCCGGATGCGATTAGTTCGCCGTGGTACGGTCAGCTTATGCGTGCTCCGCAGATACTGGCATACATCATTCAGCTGGATTTCTGGTTTAGAAAATACGACGTGGTCATAGAATGTTAATAATTTAGT
>JAZSFG010000119.1:0-2999 GCA_045532065.1 Ruminococcus sp.
CTTTTTATAAAAAATATTTTTAAATTAGAAAAATAAATCCTCGAACAAATGAAGTTTTGTTCGTCAGTTTTCGACATACACATTTTGTATATCATTCTAATTTCTACTTTTCTTTTATTTCCAAACTCAGACAATTTATGACAACATCATAATAAAAACCTATCGCCAAAATTGTACCAAAAATTCGCAAATAATGATTTTTGTTTACTTTTGACTAAAATTTACGAAATATTTGTTGTTTTTGACAGCTAATTTGACGGTTTTTATAAATTTTGTACGAAAACTTTGTAATTAAAATTGCAGTTTTACTTGAATTTGTACTAACAAAATGATATTATATTCTCGATATATAATGTAAATTATATTATTGAATATATTTAGAGGAGAGAAAATTCATGAATTATCAGATTTTTGACGAAAGAACGCCTCTTGAACTGTTCCACGGCGGTGACGCAGTAAGAGCTTACGATTTCTTAGGTGCTCACAAAGTTAACTGGGACGGCAAAGACGGTGTTGTTTTCCGTGTATGGGCTCCTAACGCCCTCACAGTTTCCGTTGTCGGTAACTTCAACGACTGGGACCAGACAGCGAACTATATGTATAAAATTTCTGACGGCGGTGTGTGGGAGCTTTTCATCGAAGGTCTTTACGATTTCGAAATCTACAAGTACTGCGTTGAGACTCCTTGGTTTGAGAAACTCCTCAAATCTGACCCTTACGCATTCCATACTCAGACTAGACCTGACAACGCCTCAGTTGTATACGACTTAAACAACCACATCTGGAGCGACAATGAATGGTTCGAAGCTAAGAAAAACAAGAACCACTTTGAAGAGCCACTCAATATCTACGAAGTTCACGCAGGTTCCTGGAGAAAATATTTAGACGGCAACGTATTCTCATACGACAAGCTCGCTGAAGAACTCATCCCTTACGTTAAGGAAATGGGTTACACACACATCGAGTTTATGCCTATGACAGAGTATCCGTTTGACGGCTCATGGGGTTATCAGGTAACGGGTTACTTTGCTCCTACTTCACGTTACGGCAACCCTGACCAATTCATGAACTTTATCGACTTATGTCACCAGAACGGTATCGGTGTTATCCTCGACTGGGTACCGGCTCACTTTCCTAAGGACGCTCACGGCTTAGGTCGTTTCGACGGCATCCACTGCTACGAATACGAAGATTCCCGTAAGGGCGAACACAAAGAGTGGGGTACATACGTATTTGACTACGCACGTTACGAAGTTATCTCCTTCCTCGTATCAAGTGCTATGTTCTGGCTGGATAAATACCACATTGACGGTATCCGTGTAGACGCTGTTGCTTCTATGCTTTACCTCGACTACAACCGTAACGACGGCGAATGGGTCGCTAACTGCTTCGGTGGTCGTGAACACTTAGAGGCTGTTGAATTCTTGAAGAGACTCAACACTGCTGTTCACCTGCACCACCCTGAAGTTATGATGATTGCTGAAGAAAGCACATCATGGCCAATGGTTTCAAAGCCTGTATACGACGGCGGTCTTGGTTTCGACTACAAGTGGAATATGGGTTGGATGAACGATATGCTCTCTTACATGTCACTCGACCCACTGTGGAGACCATACCACCACGACAACATCACATTCAGCTTCCTGTACGCATTCTCTGAGCACTTCCTGCTCCCTATCTCTCACGACGAGGTAGTTTACGGCAAGGGCTCACTCATCAATAAAATGCCTGGTGACTACAACGACAAGTTCGCAGGTGTAAGAGTATTCCTCTCATACATGATGGCTCACCCTGGTAAAAAGCTCACATTCATGGGTGCTGAACTCGGTCAGTTTGACGAGTGGAACTCAACTGAGGAACTCCAGTGGGGTTTACTCCAGTACGAAAGACATCAGCAGTTAAATCTCTTTATCAAAGACCTCAACCGTTTCTACCTAGAGAATAAGTGTATGAGTCAGGTTGACTTCTCATGGGAAGGCTTTAACTGGATTCACCACGACGACTATCAGCAGAGCATCATCGCTTTCCGTCGTATCGACAAAGAAGGCAACTCTATTATCGTTGTATGTAACTTCCAGCCTGTACGCAGAGAGAACTACTCTATCGGCGTTCCTGATTTCGGTGTTTATACTGAAATTCTCAACACTGATGACCCTAAGTACGGTGGTTATGACTGCACAAGCAACCCAGAACTCATTAACGCTTCTGTTGAGCCTATGCATGGTTTAGAACAGTCTATCAACATTTCTATTCCACCTATGGGTGCTGTTTACCTCAAGTGCGTTGAAAAGAGAGAGAATCCAAGAGTAAGAGCTCAAAAAGAAGCTGAAGAAAGAGCTAGACTCGCTGCTGAAAAAGCTGCTGCTGAAAAGAAAGCAAAGGCTTTAGAAAAGAGAAGAGCAACTTTAGCTCGCAAAAAGGCTGAAAAAGAAGCTGCTGCAAAAGCTGAGGCTGAAGCTAAAGCGAAAGTTGACGTAAAGGCTGAGGAAAAGCCTGCTAAAAAAGCTCCTGCTAAGAAGGCTGCTACAAAGAAAACAGACGAAAAAGCTGAAGTTAAAAAGCCTGCAGCTAAGAAAACTACAGCAAAAAAAGCTACAAAAGCTGACAAATAAAAATATATTATAATGATAAAATCTGGGCGGGGTTATTACTCCGCCCAAAATCAAATACATATCGGAGGTAAACACAATGCGCCCTAAAAAAGAAGTCGTTGCTATGCTTCTTGCAGGTGGACAGGGTTCTCGTTTAGGCGTGCTTACAAAAAAGCTCGCTAAACCTGCTGTACCTTTTGGCGGTAAATACAGAATCATCGATTTTCCGCTGTCCAACTGTACCAACTCAGGTATTGAAGCTGTCGGAGTTTTGACTCAGTATCAGCCACTCATCCTGAACGAATACGTCGGCAACGGCCAACCGTGGGACCTCGACGGTCTGAACAACGGCGTTACATGCCTGCAGCCTTATGAGTCAAAAGAAGGCTCTGAAAGTCGGAGGCCAAG
>JAZSFG010000157.1:0-9309 GCA_045532065.1 Ruminococcus sp.
CGTCAACGATACCAAAAGTGAACTGTGGCTTTGGAGCATCTTTTGAGAGCTCTTCGTATACAGCAAAGATAGATGATGGTGGTGTGTCTTTTGAACCAAGACCGTATCTACCGCCGCAAACTGTAGCCTGTCTGCCACACTTAGCAAGAGCAGCAACAACGTCGAGGTAAAGTGGCTCGCCGAGTGCGCCTGGCTCTTTTGTTCTGTCTAAAACAGCAATCTTCTTAGCAGAAGCCGGGATAGCTTCTACGAGCTTTTCAGCGCTGAATGGTCTGTAAAGTCTAACCTTAACGAGACCAACCTTCTCGCCTGCAGCGTTCATATAATCAATAACTTCTTCTGCAACGTCACAGATAGAACCCATAGCAACGATAACGCGCTCTGCGTCTTCTGCACCGTAGTAGTTGAAGTGTTTGTAGTCTGTACCGAGTTTAGCGTTAACCTTGTCCATGTACTCCTCAACAATACCTGGTACTGCATCGTAGTACTTGTTACAAGCTTCTCTGTGCTGGAAGAAGATGTCGCCGTTTTCGTGTGAACCACGCATTACAGGACGCTCTGGGTTTAAAGCTCTCTTTCTGAAAGCGTTAACTGCGTCCATATCGCACATTTCTTTAAGATCTTCGTAATCCCAGATCTCAATCTTCTGGATTTCGTGTGATGTTCTGAAACCATCGAAGAAGTTGATGAATGGTACTCTACTCTTGATTGTTGCTAAGTGAGCAACAGCACCAAGGTCCATAACTTCCTGTGTGTTTGTTTCAGCGTGCATAGCAAAACCTGTCTGACGGCATGCATAAACGTCAGAATGGTCGCCAAAGATGTTGAGTGCGTGGGACGCAACACAACGAGCAGATACGTGGAAAACTGATGGGAGCAGTTCGCCTGCGATCTTGTACATGTTAGGGATCATGAGGAGAAGACCCTGTGAAGCTGTGTATGTAGTTGTAAGTGCACCGGCGTTGAGTGAGCCGTGAACTGTACCTGCAGCACCTGCTTCTGACTGCATTTCCTCTACCTTAACTGTTGTGCCAAAAATATTTTTCTGGCCCTGTGCTGACCACATGTCAACATAGTCTGCCATTGGACTACTTGGAGTAATAGGATAAATACCTGCTACTTCAGTAAACGCATATGAGACATAAGCCGCAGCGTTGTTACCGTCCATGGTTTTCATTTTTCTTGCCACTTTAAATTCCTCCCTTATTAGTGGTGCCACTGTAAGATGAGCTCTTTCTTACACCGGCAAAAAATTTAGGCTGTCAGGAAAAGTGAGTTTCTTGACTTACCATCGTTTATAATAGCACTTTTTCTTTCCTATGTAAAGTGTAAAAGATATGTTTTATGACAAAAATTTAACAATATTTTTGTATAATTGTGTCAGTAAAATCTTGGCACACAAAATGTAGGGTTTTGCTTATAGTGACAAAACTGTTGTTTGACATACAGCAGATAATTTTGTACACTAAGACTACTAAAATACATCTTTGAAAGGATGACAGCTATGCCTGACGATTCAGGTAGTAAGAATAATAAAAAACCGAAGCTTTTAGACAGGCTTTTTAAGAAAAAATCCGATTCCGAAATGGTACAAGAGCGTGAAGAGGAAATCCTCTCGCTCGTTGAAGAAGGTAAAGAAAAAGGTCTTATTGAAGACGACACAAAGAGCATCATAGAAAACGTGTTTGACTTTGACGACACTGTGGCGTACGAGATTATGACCCACCGACGTGACATGGTAGCGATTGAGGACACAGATTCACTCGAAGAAGCGGTTAACATTGCGGTTGAATCGGGCTACTCCAGACTTCCTGTATATCACGACGACGTTGACTCCATTATCGGCGTGCTTTATGTAAAAGATTTGCTGAAATATGTCTGCTGTGAAGTGCCGAAAAATTTTAAAATTTCAGATATCGTGCGAAAAGTTCTTTTTGTGCCTAGAACAAAGGACTGTCGTTCACTTTTCGAACAGATGAACAAAGAAAAAACCCAGATTGCCATCGTTGTTGACGAGTACGGCGGCACCGAAGGCCTTATCACACTCGAGGATTTAATCGAAGATATCTTAGGCAACATTCAGGACGAGTACGACAACGAAGAAGAGGAAATCAAGCAGATTTCCGACAAAAAGTTTCACGTCGACGGCTCCACCTCCATCGAGGACGTCGAAGAACTTATAGGCAAGGACATCTACGACGATGACTCTGACACAATTGCGGGCTTTATGCTCACAGTGCTCGGCAGAGTACCACACGAGGACGAGCACCCTAGCGTTGAGCACTGCGGATTCAGATTCACCGCACTTAAAGTCGAGGACCGACGCATCGAAGAAATTCTCATCGAAAAGATTGATTAAAATTTATTGATTTTTCGAAATCACAATGTATAATATATTTATTCGATAAAGATTTATCGGGAGGTTAATTTTATGAAAAAAGTTATTTATGCTGCTTTAGCAGTTGTTATGCTCGCTGTTTTACTTACAGGTTGTAAAGTTAAAACTACTGTTGAGCCAAAATATGTAGACGATTTTGTAAACGACTATGTAAGCGAAAAGAAAGTCGACGATGCCGGTAATGTTACATACAAATTCGATAACAAAAAGTATGATGAGTTCGTCGCTGACTACTACGAAGAGGTTAAGGAAGAATCCCGACTCGAGATTAAATCATCTGGTCAGTACTCATACTACAACCCTGACATCACACAGATTATCGTCGGTATTATGCCTGAGTCATACGACGAGCTCGGCGAAGAAGCCTTAAAAGAAGAAGCTCAGAAAATCGGTGAAGCTGCTATGAAATATCAGATGAACACAAAGAACCCAACGGGTGAGATTTCTGTTATTTATCGTAACGCTAACACATCAGAAGAATACTTTGAAATCATAGTAGAAGCTTAATACCAAACAAAAATTAAGGGACGCGTGAAAACGCGTCCCTTTTTTATGTTTTGGTTATTTATTTGTGATACATATCCCACGAGCCTAAGAACAACTGTGACGCTGCATAGTATCCTTCATATTCTACAGATTCACATACACCTATAGCGATGTAATCAAAATCAGGATTTAAGATATTCGCTCTGTGTCCCGGAGAATTCATCCAACCCGTAGCACCATACATAACCTGTTCTGCACTGGTGAAGTACAATGCAAGATTCTCGCCAAGCTTCCAGTAATCGTCAAATCCACAATCCTCAAAAACCGTATGCCACGCTCTTCCGTCAGGGCGAGTGTGTGAAAATGTTGATATATCGTTGATTTCAGAAGCACGAATTATTGCACATTCGTGCTGATCATACCAGAACTTTAAAGGCTTAAGACCAGCCTTTTCACGCTCGATATTAACGAGTTCTAAAATCTCGAGTTCTAACACTCTGTATATTTCCTCTTTGTTTACAGTAGGAGGTTGTGTCGGTTCTTCGGTAGGTTCTGTAGACTCCTCACCCTCTTGAGGTGGTTGAGGCCTCTGCTGGATAATAGAAGAATCTGTAGAATATGATAATTCTTCAGATGGTTCTGTATACTCGGTGCTTCCGTTTTCAACAGGGAAGGTCTCAATTATGTGTGCAACATACTGCTGTACGTGGGTACAATCCAGAACCGTAAGCTGACCGTCACCGTTTACATCGAGTCTAGTCTGTGTTTCTTCGTCTAAGCTAATGATCTTTGCAAGAAAGCGCTGTGCAATAGTGGCATCGACAATTTCAACTTTGCCGTTAGCATCGGTGTCACCATAAATACACGAAGCGTATACAGTAACCATACTACCGACAGTCAAAATAGCAACTAGCAATAACGCTAACACTCTTTTCATTATTGATACTCTCCAATCGTACGCATATTAACTTTCCGTACACAATCATTATATCATCATATTTCACAAAAATCTAACTGAATAATACACAAATTTTGACATCTTTTTTTATGCAAAAAGCCCGTACAGTTTGGTACGGGCTGTTATTTTTATTCTATTTTTACTCTATTTAGCTTAAAAGTATTGACACGCATGTCTACAAGTCGTAGACTAAAATATGGAAATGAGGGTGACGAATTTGAAAGAAACAAAACTTGGCGTTATTGAATCGAAATTTGCAGACATTATCTGGGAAAAGGAACCGCTGTCTACAGCAGAACTAATCAAAATAGCTGAAAAGGAATTCGGATGGAAGCGCACTACTACATACACCGTATTAAAGCGCCTTTCAGAGAAAGAACTTTTCACAGTCGAAAATGCAACTGTGAGCTCGCTCTTATCACGTGACGAGTATTATGCAAAACAAAGCGAGAGTTTTGTGAAAGAAACGTTTGATGGTTCACTTCCTGCGTTTTTAGCGGCGTTCACATCAAACCGAAAGCTATCGAAAAAAGAAGTCGATGAAATCAAAAAAATGATTGATAACCACGGAGAATAAAATGAGCACAATTTTTACTGAAATTCTGAATCTCAGCGTAATCTCGTCTTTTCTGATATTGGCTGTGCTGATACTGAGATTGCTACTTAAAAAAGCTCCAAAAGGAGTGCGATATGTTTTGTGGGCGATGGTATCAATAAGACTGCTCGTACCGTTTTCGCTTGAAAGCAGACTTAGCCTTCTCCCAAACGCGCAGAGCTTTAACGAAAATGTTGAAACATCTACCGCATATATCCCACAAACTACTGCCACAGTACACCCCGACACAAACAGCCTAAGCTTTTTAGATGTACTCCCGTACATCTGGCTTTGTGGTGTTATTGTTATGCTGTTATATATGGTGATAAGCTACATAAAAATACGCTTATCAGTACGCACAAGTGTTCGCTACAAAGACAACATCTATATGTGTGATAATGTGAGCTCTCCGTTTGTGCTCGGCGTTTTCAGACCGAAGATTTATTTGTCGTCATCGATGAGCAAACGCGATATGAATCTCGTTATCTCTCACGAACAAACTCACATTAAACACAGAGATAATTTCCTCAAACCATTCGGGTTTGTGCTTTTGAGCATACACTGGTTTAATCCTCTTTGCTGGTTGTCCTACTTTTTGTTTGTTAAAGACATCGAGCTTTTCTGTGATGAAAGCGTCACAAAAACACTAAGCGCAACAGCTAGAAAAAAGTACTCGTACGCATTGCTTAACTTTTCACAGAAGAAGACAGCTTCGCTTTCATGCCCTCTTGCTTTTGCTGAAAACGACGTAAAAACACGAGTCAAAAGCATTCTCAGCTACAAAAAGCCTACGCTATATGTAATCATTATCTCGGTTGTTTTGTGTGTTGTCACAATGGTGCTCTTTATGAGCAGTCCTGTCAGTGCCGAAAAGGTCGAATCGCAAAAAGAAATCGTTGTACCTCAGGTGGAAGAAACTGTAGCTCCTACTGAAGCTACAACCGAGGAAGAAACCGAACCACCGACAGAAAAACAGACAGAGAAAGAAACAGAAAAACCAACAGAAGCGGTGCAGGAATACTACGATTATTCGTATGACAGCTCAAATTATTATAGTGAAAGCGATAGACTTGAGTATCTAGAAGAAGGCCGAAAGAAACTGTATGAGCAGGCATTACAAGATTCGATAGAAATAGGCAATGAATTCGCTAAGTATAATTCGGAATACAGTTTTACTGATTCACTCTCATCATACGGCGGTGTTAAACAGCCTTCTATGGAAGTAATTCAATGGGATTTGAACAGCCCTGCTTCATCTGGAGTTCAAAGAGCAGACAGCTGGATTACAGGAATAAAATAAGTAAGGAGTGTTATTATGAAAACAACAAATAGAGTTTTATCCATCATTTTGTGTATGCTGATTTTGTTATCGGTAATTCTGTCAGCGCCATTTACTGTAAGTGCTGCAGATGATTACACATTTGAAGAAAACGGCATCAGATATTTAGAGCTTGATGATTCAACTTTGAGTGTAGTTGATATAAATTCAAAAATTATATCCGAAGAATTAGTTATTCCTAAAACTGCTGGGGATAAAACTGTCACACAAATCGGAGCAAACGCATTTACATTTAATAGAAAGTTAAAAAAAGTAACTGTTGAGGCTGATATAACAACTATAGGGGATTATGCTTTTGAGGGATGTACGTATTTTACTGAAATCAATTTACCTGATTCACTGACATATATCGGCAAATGTGCGTTTCGAGGTAGTATGCTTGGGGACATTAAGTTACCAAAGAAGCTAGAAACTATAAGTTCAAGTGCTTTTTATGGTTGCAGAATAAAACAATTGACTATACCTGCTAATGTAAAAACAATAGGTTCAAGTGCGTTTTCCTGCAATCACTATTTAACAGACGTTGTAATCGAGAAGAGAGACGATCTGCTGGCTTTAGAAAGTGGTGTTTTTGAAATTTGTGGCAAACTGGAATCCTTTGATTTCACTTATTGCAGTAAAATCAGTGAAGATTCATTTTATGGTTGCGGTAGTTTAACATCAATAACTTTGCCAAGTCATATTGATATAACTTCTGCAGTTGGAGCGTTTCGTCAGTGTAGTAACTTAAAAACAGTTAATTTCCCTGACAATATAAATTTCATTCCTGACTCTTTCTTCAGTAGTTGCAAGAGTCTTGAAAATATAAACGCAAGTAAGATAACAAGTATAGGCGAATATGCTTTCAGCTACTGCGAAAAACTCACAAACTATGATTTCACTTATTGTAATAAAATCGGTCAAAAAGCATTTTCTTATTGTACAGGTCTTACATCCATAACCTTGCCGGATAATATGGATTTAACTTCCGCGAGTGGAGCCTTTAGTAAATGTACCAACTTAAATACAGTCAACTTAGATAATACCATAGATGCCATTCCAAATTCTTTCTTTAGTGAATGTACAAGTCTTGAAAATATAGATATCAGCAAAATAACAAGTATCGGCAGTAATGCTTTCTCTAACTGCGTAAGTATCACAAACGTAGATTTTTCAAACTGTACTGTTGTTGGTAATGGTGCCTTTTCGGGTTGTACAAATCTAAAGAATACACAGGAAGGCAACATAACAAGCATCGGTAATAGTGCGTTTAGTAGTTGTAAAAACATTACGGATTTTTCTTTTGCTAACTGTACTGATGTCGGCGATAGAGCCTTTTTTGGTTGTACAAATCTTAAAAATATACAAGCGGGCAAGTTGAATAGTATTGGTAAAAATGCTTTCTCAAATTGTACAAGCCTTACAAGTTTTGATTTTTCTAACTGTACCTATATCGGCGATGGTGCATTTTCAGGTTGCACAGGTTTTACTTGTGTTGCTTTACCAAATAAAGAAGATATATCTTTAGGCGGCTATGTGTTTGATGGTTGCACTAACTTAAAAACAGTAAAATTATCGAACAGTATAGATACTATTAAGGATTATTGCTTCAATAATTGTACAAGCCTTGAAAGTATAGAAACTGGCACAATCAAGGCTGTTGGAAGCAGAGCTTTCTATAATTGCGAAAATCTTGTTGATATAAGCTTTGTTAATGATAACAAAATCGAAAGAGTGTATAGTTGTGCTTTTTATAACTGCGTTGGACTTACTGAAATCACCTTGAACAACGTTGTATACATAAACGAGAGCGCATTTGAAAACTGTACAAATCTTGTTACAGTTGATTTAGAAAACAACACAAAGCTCAAATCAATAGGCACAAAGGCGTTTTATAATTGCACTTCTCTCGAGAGAATAAACATTCCTGCGTCTTGTACTGAAATTGGGGAAAAAGCTTTTATGAGCTGTGAAAACCTATACGAAGTGGATATAAAATCCGGTCTCGAAATAATAGGTTCACAAGCATTCTTCAATTGTCACTACTTGTATCAGATTGTTATTCCAAAGAGTGTTGAGCGTATTGGCGGTATGGCTTTGGGGTGTTTTGAAGAAGATGGAAAGAATTACAGCTATAGTGGGTTTACGGTAGTAGGTGTAAAGAGTTCACTCGCTGACGATTATGCAGATGCTTATGATATGTATTGGGCATTGAATGCGCCGAAACTTACAAAAATCCAGAACACTTCAGGTGGAGTTAAAATAACTTTCTCTAAATCGTCGGGTGCATCAAGTGGCAAATATGATATATACAGATGCACTGATAGTACTGAGTGGAAAAAAATCGGTACTACAACTTCTTTGTCTTATACAGATAAAACCGCAAAAGCCGGCACAAAGTACTACTATACAGTGCAATTTGTCGGAAAACCAACAAACTCTATTAATGACATTCCGCTTGAGATTGTTAGACTCACAACTCCATCAGTCTCTAAAATCACCAACACTAACGATGGTGCACAGCTTACAATAAAGGCTGTAGAGGGTGCTTCAAAATACAGAGTTTATGTAAGGTCAGGGTCAAGCTGGAAGTCACTCGGTACAACTGATACAACAACTTTTACTCACAAAGATGTTAAGTCTGGAACAACATACAAGTATACTGTAAGAGCATATGACAGTAGCGGTGAGAGTGTGAGTGCATATAATTCCACAGGCTTTTCAAATAAGTTCATTGCTCCTCCTCAGATTACTAAAACCTCTAACACCGAAACAGGTGTAAAAATCACATGGGGTAAAGTGACAGGTGCCGAAAAGTACAGAGTTTTTGTAAAATCGGGCTCAAGCTGGAAAAAACTCAAGGACACAACTTCAACCTCATTCACCCACACTGGTGTTGAGTCAGGAAAAACCTATACCTACACAGTAAGGTGTATTTCATCAACAGGCAAGTCATACAAGAGTGGTTATGACACCGCAGGCACAAAGGCTATGTTCCTCTCTACTCCTACTGTAACCAAGATTTCAAACACAGCAGACGGAGTGAAAATTACATACAAAGAGTCAAAAGGTGCAGGCAAATATAACATCTATGTAAATTCGGGATCAGGCTTTAAAAAGCTCGGTGAATCTACAACTACTACCTTTATTCACGAAAACGCTAAGTCGGGCACTAGTTACACATACAGAGTTCGTGCATACGACACCACAGGAGATTTCTCGAGCTACTACAAAACCTCATCGAAAAATACTTTTATCGCAGCACCGATTATTAAAAGCGCTTTGTCCACAGAAAAAGGCGTGAAAATAACATGGGAAAAAGTGACAGGTGCTGCAAAGTACAGAGTTTTTGTGAAATCGGGTTCAAGCTGGAAAAAGCTCAAGGACACAACCTCAACCTCATTCACTCACACAGGAGTAAAACAGGGTAACACCTACACTTACACAGTAAGATGTATTTCATCAACAGGCAAATCGTACACAAGCGGTTACGATTCAGTGGGATGCTCTGTGCTTTTTGAAAAGTAAATAAATATCCCCCCGTAAAACGGGGG
>JAZSFG010000144.1:0-5612 GCA_045532065.1 Ruminococcus sp.
TACCGAAAATAGAAGGTACATCTATCATAAATACTCTCCTTAATAAACTGAAAAATACAGCAAAAGTATAGTCTTTGTGCGACATTTTGTCAAGCGAGTGTGAAGTGCTTTTTTACCCTTATATATGTAAAATAGGTTGTAAAATAGCTCGCAGTTTGGTATAATCCATATATAATCTTATGTTAGTAGGGTGAGACTAATGTTGAAATTTACAAAAATGCACGGAATTGGTAACGATTATATTTACATCAATGCGATAGAGCAAAAAATTGAAGACCCGAATGCTTTAGCACTAAAGCTTTCTGACCGTCACTTTTCTATCGGTGGTGACGGTGTGATTCTTATCTGCGAGAGCGATGTCGCTGACGCTAAGATGCGTATGTTTAACGCTGACGGGTCTGAAGGTATGATGTGTGGTAATGGTGTCAGATGTGTCGGTAAGTATGTTTATGATAACTTACTCGAAGATAAAAGCAGAGATACTATAACTATCGAGACTTTAAGCGGAATAAAAACGCTTAAAATTACCGCCGCAGACGGTAAAGCAGAATTACTCGAAGTCGATATGGGTAAAGCTGAGCTTAAAGCTGAGAAAATCCCTGTGGTTTTTGAAAACTGCGACACAGTTATCGCAAAACCTCTTTTAGTAAACGGTAAAGAGCATATTGTAACCTGCGTTTCTATGGGTAACCCACACTGCGTTACTTTTGTTTCTGATGTCGACTCACTTGATTTAGAGAAAATCGGACCGCATTTTGAAAACCACGAAGCTTTCCCGCAGCGTATTAACACAGAATTTGTAAGAGTTATCGACGAAAACACTTTGCAGATGAGAGTGTGGGAGAGAGGCTCGGGTGAAACCTGGGCGTGTGGTACAGGTGCGTGTGCTACAGTAGTTGCAGCGGTTGAAAACGGCTACTGCAAAAAAGGCGAGAATGTAACAGTTCACCTTCGTGGCGGTGATCTTATTATCAACTATACTGACGAGCGTGTGCTGATGACAGGCCCTGCTACTAAAGTGTTTGATGGTGAAATAGAGATTTAAATAAGGGGTGGCTAGTCCACCTCTTTATTTTTTTCTTGCTAAATTCCCGATTTTGCTGTATAGTATATCTTGAAATTTTTAAAAGGACTGATGAAAATGAAAATCAATCACAATTATGACAATCTCGTGCCTAACTATCTCTTCGCTGAGATCGCTAAGCGCACTAATAAATTTATCGCTGAAAACCCTGACAAGAAAGTTATCAAACTCGGTATCGGTGACGTTACTCTCCCACTCGCTCCTGTAGTGGTTGAAGCTTTCAAAAAGGGTGTTGACGAACTCGCTGAAAAAGCTACATTCAAAGGTTACCCTGACTACGAAGGCTACGAGTTTGTTAGACAGGCTGTTTCTGATTACTATGCTTCATTCGGTGTTACAGTAGGTGCAGACGAAATTCTCATCAACGACGGTGCAAAATCAGACACAGGTAACTTCGGTGATATCTTCTCTGAAGATAATATCGTGCTTGTTACTGACCCTGTATACCCTGTTTATGTTGACTCAAACATTATGTCAGGCAGAAAGATTGTTCTCGCTCCTGCTAATAAAGAAAACGGTTTCTGTGCTATGCCTGATGATAATGTGAAGGCTGATATTATCTACCTTTGCTCACCTAACAATCCTACAGGTTCAGCATACACAGCAGACCAGTTAAAAGTATGGATTGACTATGCGCTGAAAAACGACGCTATTATTCTTTATGACTGTGCTTATGAAGCGTTTATTACTGATGATTGCCCACGTTCTATTTTCGCTATTGAGGGTAGTAGACAGTGTGCTATCGAGTTCTGCTCACTTTCTAAAACAGCAGGCTTTACAGGTACACGTTGCGGTTACACAGTAATCCCTAAAGAGCTCGAGCGTGACGGTCACAATATCTACAAGCTCTGGTACAGAAGAGAAGCTACTAAGTTCAACGGCGTTTCTTACCCTGTGCAGTGTGCTGCTGCCGCTGTATTTTCAGAAGAAGGTCAGAAACAGATTAAAGAGAACTTAAGCTACTACAAAGAAAACGCAAAGATTATTTCTTCTGCTTTAGATGAGCTTGGTATCTACTACACAGGCGGTAAGAACTCACCATACATCTGGCTTGAGTGTCCAAACGGTATGGGCTCTTGGGAGTTCTTTGACTACTTACTCGAAAACGCTAATGTTGTTGGTACTCCAGGGGAGGGCTTCGGCGAGTGCGGCAAGGGTTACTTTAGACTCACATCATTCGGCGACAGAGATAACACAATCGAAGCAGTTGAACGCATCAAAAAGCTCCTCGCAAAATAATTAAATAGGCAAACAAAATCCCCACTCGTAAAAGTGGGGATTTTCTTGAAATATTTAGAAATTACCATAAATGAATTGAGTTGCATCATAACCTGGTCCATATACTCCAAATAACAGGATGATGAAAATCAGTCCGTAAAAGATAGCCCATCTGATGAAAACATTTTTCTTTGCAATAGACTCTCTGATTTTAATACCTTTTTCTTGTAATACATCAACTGTCATTAAAATTGCAATCATAGCAAGTATCATAGCTATTGTTAGAATTTTTACAATTAGTGTTCGGGTTTCTGTAACTTGTTGAGGCATAATAAGGTTGTCGAACAAGGAAACAAAAGATAAATCAAAGTTTGTGAACATCGCCTTTAGCATAGGAAAAACATCATTGATTGAA
Source organism: Ruminococcus sp. (assembly GCA_045532065.1). Classification (GTDB taxonomy): domain Bacteria; phylum Bacillota; class Clostridia; order Oscillospirales; family Acutalibacteraceae; genus Ruminococcoides. Next base: position 2,718 of record JAZSFG010000144.1, read on the forward strand.
GGAGCTTTTACTATAATTCGTGAGATAAATAACAATAATGTAGTTCTTGCTATTTGGAATACTTTGAAACCGAAAGACCCTTCTTTAATGTGAAATATCACAATCATTTTTTTGAAAACAGGAGTTAGTGCTACGCTGGAAGAAATCAAAATCGCGTTATATAAACCGTTAATTATGTATTGCCATGTAAGACCATGCCATATACCGATAAGAAAAAAAACAACTAGCGGAGCTGCAACAGATGGAACCATTTTACCTGCGTAAGCTCCGTATTTGCTACGGAATGTTTTACTTAGTTTTGTAACAGGTTTACACAGCATAACAGGATAAAAAACATATTCTCTCATCCATGCGCCGAGTGACATATGCCATCTCTGCCAGAAGTTTCCCATAGATGTAGCAAAAAACGGACGTTCAAAGTTCAGAGGTAGGTCGATTCCCATCATTTGTGCTGCACCTCTAGTGATATCAGTACCGCCAGAAAAGTCTCCGTAAATCTGGAACGAATATGCTATTACACCCACTAAAACCTGTGAACCACTATATGCAGGAAGGCTTGTTGAGAAAACTGCATTAGATATTACCGCTACATTTTCTGCTATAACAAGCTTTTTGAAAAATCCCCATAGTATCAGTTGTGCACCATATTTAATATTAGTGGAGTCAAACTTGTGTTCTCCGGATAGTTGTTTGCCCACATCAATGTAACGCATTAACGGTCCTTGTACGATAGATGGAAAGAAAGACACAAACAATGCAAATTTTCCTAAATGCTTTTCGGCAGGGTGTTTGCCTCGTTGCACATCAATCAAATAACCGATAGAGTTGAAAGTGTAGTACGAAAGACCGAGCGGTACAATAATATTAATTAAAGGATCTGAAATATTCCAATCAAATAAAGTGAACAGCTTATTTATATTGTAGAATAAAAAGCCGTGGCACTTTAAAGCTATAAGAACACTTAAATTGATAACCACAGTGGTAACTTGTATAGCACGAATTTTCTTGTTAGATACTTTTTTAAGTTCACGTTTTTGCTCTTTGCTTACATCGTTACCTAGAGATTTGATATAATCAAGCTGTTTGTCGCGGATCTTCTGCATCCATAAACCAGCTAAATATGTAAACAGAGTTGTAAACAAAATGAATATAACATTATCTACACCGCTGAATAAGTAAAATGCATAGCTTGCAATAAGAAGAACTGCCCATTGTAATTTTTTGGGGATAATGTAATAAATTATTAGAACCAAAGATAAAAATAAAAGAAAACTTAGTGAACTTAAAGACATAATTTACACCCTATAATAGAAAAAAATTATATTTTCATACATAGTTTATTATATTTCTCTATAAAAGTCAAACTAAACAGAGTAATATACGAAAAAATGAATGATAATGTTGAATTTTATTTCTTGAGATGGTATTATATATGTATCGTAGCTAATTTGGAGTTAATCGGAGGAATAAATGAAAAAAGTAGTTTTAAAATCAATTCTGTTTGTTTTGATTTTTTGTATCCTATTATCATTAGTATCTGCTTTAGTGGTTAATGTTGAGCGCTTTGGATATCAAAACATAAGTGAGTTTTATGATCAACGTGACGATAGTTTAGATGCAGTATATATTGGTTCCAGTAATTGTTATCTGTTTTGGAATAGTGCTGTTGCTTGGGAAGAATATGGTATTACTGTTTATCCTTATAGTTGTAATGCGAACTCGTTTTTTACAACCAAATATATTATGGAGGATGTAAGAAATACCCAGAAAAACGCAAAGTTTATTGTTAATTTAAACACCATAACAGACGGAGAACTTGATAATATACATATGCATAATATTATTGGTTGTATGCCGTTCTCGTTTAACAAAATAAAAATGATAGATTATCTTTGTGATATTGGCGATTATGAAGGAACTGATAGAGCAGAATTTTATTTTCCTTTCATTCGTTTTCACGGCGATTGGACGACGATGTATTTTGCAAGTAAATTAGAAGTAAAACCGACAGGCTATAAAGGAGCATCAGTATATTCTGGCTACCTTAATAGTTCTGTCGATGTATCAGAGATATATACTGCGCCTAAGGAAAAAATAAAGTTATCAGAAAAAATAACATCTTGCACAAATGAACTTCTTACTTATTGTGAAGAGGAAGATATTGATGTTGTTTTCGTTGTTGTCCCACAAGCGAAAGCTAATCAATATGAAGTGGATCGATTAAAGACATTTGCTGGTTACATTTCAGATAAGGGTTATACTGTATTGGACTTTTCTGAAAACTTTGAAGATGAGATGAATATTGATATGACAAAGGATTTTTATAATGGACCACATACCAATGTCCATGGTTCGATCAAATTCACTCATCGTCTTTCAGAGTATCTTGTAGATATGTATGGTTTTGAGGATAAACGTAACAATGAAGAATACTCTGATTGGAATACGGCTTATGAAAGTTATATGAATGTTGCTATTTCACATATACTTGATTTTGAGTTAGATTACACCCATAGGGACTTTAGTCTTGAAGAACCTGATTTTGAAGTTGAAGCTAAAGAAGGTAATGCTAATATTTTTGTAAATGCTATAGAAGATGCACAAGGATATGTTATATATAGAAAAGATGGTTTCGATTCTCAATGGAAAACCATTGCTGAAATAGCAAACAAGGAAAAGATTAACGAACATATAGATAGAGACTTAGTGAAAGAAACGCAGTATTATTACACAGTTGTTCCTTATGCACTCAAAGATGGAGAACGTTATTATGGTGATTTTAACTATTTAGGAAAAGCAATTACTCCTTGAGTTTAAATGAGCAAAGAAGTTATGAGATAACGCTTGTTGATACAGAAAACAAAATCCCCGCAGGAAATCCCTGCGGGGTATCTT
>JAZSFG010000161.1:0-16549 GCA_045532065.1 Ruminococcus sp.
ATGAATTCGGTTTTGTACTCCCTGTCATAGATGAGAATAAGTGCATAGACTGTATGCTGTGCGATAAGACTTGTCCTAAATCTGACGAGCTCAAAGCTGATGGACGTATAAAGACCTGGTACGGATGGCATACAGACGAATATATCAGAAAAAATAGCTCCTCAGGTGGTGCTTTTTCTGCACTCGCACAAAGTGTGCTCGATGAAAATGGGGTTGTATTTGGTGCGGCGTTTGATCCAAAAAGCAACAAAGTTTATATGGTGTCCAGTGAAGATGATTTGTCAGCAATCCGTAAGAGTAAATATGTTGATTCATTCGTCGGGAATTCATTTATCAGAGTTAAAGAACTGCTTAATAACGAAAGAAAAGTGCTGTATTGCGGTACTCCGTGCCAGATAGCAGGACTTAAAAAGTTTATTGGAGAAAACGAGAATTTACTCTTGGTAGACTTTTTGTGTCACGGTGTATCAAGTAGTGTGATTTTAGATGAACACCTCAGATTCTTATCAAAGAAATATAAGTCTGAAATAGTGGATGTTGATTTCCGTCCAAAGAGTATGGGGTGGAGCGACCATGCGATAAAGATAGAATTCAAAAATGGAAAAAAATACGATAAATACTGCATGCTTGACTCATATTTCTTCGGAGATATGATTGCTGATATTATGCTAAAAGACAGTTGTTACTACTGTAAATACACACAAAAGCATTGTAGTGATATTACAATCGGAGATTTTTGGGGCGTTGTTGATTACGACAACAGTATCAATGATAATAAAGGCATATCTCTTATCGAAGCAAACAACGAAAAGGGAGTTCGGGCGGTAGAAAAAGCCCAGAAATATCTGTATAGCCAGCCGCTTGAGAAGAAATATGCCGATTACGCTTATTTTGAGGTTACAAAAGACGGACTTGACACAAAGATTCAGAGAAAGACTGAGTTTTTAAATCTGTGTAAGGAAGTAGGCTTTGAAAAGGCGGCAGAGAAAACATATATGAACAATATGTTCAAAAGAAGAGTAAAGGTTATACTTAAAAAATTCAAGAGAAAACTAGGAATTTCTAAGTAATAAGTCATTTGTGTTGAAAGGGATAAAAGTATGGATAACAAGCCGTTAATCAGCATTATTGTGCCGGTATATAATGTTGAAAAGTACATACGAAGATGTCTTGACAGCCTGATTAACCAGACCTACAAGAATTTAGAAATTATTCTCGTTGATGATGGTTCACCTGATAATAGCGGTGCTGTTTGTGATGAATACGCTAAGCTCGATAGCAGGATTAAAGTTATCCACAAAGAAAATGGTGGAGTGTCTTCTGCTAGAAATGTCGGTCTTGATAATGTATCGGGAGAGTATGTTGGTTTTATTGATTCTGATGACTATGTAGCTCTTGACATGTATGAGGTGCTTTATAATAATCTCGCTGCTAATGACGCTGATATATCAATGGGCATTTATGCACTTGAAAATGACAAAGGCGAGTTTATACCGCATTACAATATCCCTGTGACTCAAATGTTTGATAAAGCTCAGACAGTAGCTCAAATGCTGAAGCAGGTGAAATATACTTGCTCATTGTGTGATAAGATTTTTTCAAAAAAACTGATCGAAAGCACACGCTTTGATGAAGGAATTTCGCACAACGAAGACCTTGTTTTTGTGTATCAGCTTATGAAGAACAGCAGAAAAGCTGTTTATACATCAAAGCCTATGTATTATTACTGTAACAATGAGCAGTCTGCGTCGCGAGTTAAGTTTTCAGATAAAAATACCACTATGCTTAAAGCTCAGAACTTCGTACTCGAGGATATTAAAGCAAATATGCCTGAGATTTACGATGTTGCTTTGACGGAGTATGTAAAGACTGCTATTTTTAACCTTACCGCTATTGTAAGAAGTGGTTATCAGAATGACGAATACGTTGAAAAGCTCAGAAAAATCGTCAAAGATAATCTGAAGTTTTTCCTGAAAAGCTATGTTGCCAAAGGCTACAAGATAAATGCTGTATTGATTGCAGTTAGTTTTAATTTGTATAAAAAGAGAGTTTATAGAAACAGTAAGTGAAAACAAGAGTTTATAGGAGGATATGATGAAAAAATATGTTTTCCTGACATTTGCAGTATCAGGTGTCGGCGGCACACAGATATATGTCAGAAATAAGCTTTTGTTTTTGAAGAAACACGGATGGGATGTAACAGTTATCTGCACTGAGCCGGGACATGAGGTATGCGTCAAAGAGCTTATACCATATGAGGAAAATGCTATTCCTGAATTGATGAAAAATCCGTATATTTTTTCGAAGAAGCAAAGACAGGAAATAATCGGAAAAATGAAAAGTATCATCGGGGATACAGACTGCGAAGTTGTCATAGAAACCAACTTCATTCAGGTTAATCTATGGGGTGAAATTCTAGCTCAGGAAATCGGAGGAAAGCACTTTGCTTTCCTTATTCAGGAAGACTACAGCTTAAGCGATTTAAGATATATGAAGTTTTATGACTTCAAGTATAATCGTGGGGAATTGGCAGGTAATACGGAATTTGCGCTGACAAAGCTGTTCGAAGGATACCGAGAAATCCCTGTTGACAAAAAAGGCGAGTTGCTCGCTGTGTGCTATAACACTATCGAAGAGTGTGAATCTGAGCACGACAGCGCGATAATTGATGCTGATTATCATATCGGAAGTATAGGTAGAATCAATAAGCCGTTTGTTAACCCTATGGTAGAAGATATTAAGCGCTTTGCGTCTGCTCATAAAGACAAGACTTTTCAACTTGTGTTTTTTGGCGGTTCACCAGATGAAGGTGATATCTTACATATATATGAAACGGTAAAGGAAACGGATAACCTGTCTGTTTATGTAACAGGGGCGATTTTTCCTGTGCCGAAGCACTTGCTCGATAAAATGGATGTGTTTGTGTCTTCCGCAGGAGCGGCGCGCACATCGTCTGATGCAGGATATATCACGATTGCCGTTGATGCGATGGACTTCGATGCTATCGGAATTGTTGGATATACCACAAAAGAAATCGTCCACAGAAATCCTCAGTTGCCGTATGAAAGTACAGGCAAGCTTCTTGAGAGAATTCTTGTTGACAAGGAATATGAAGGCTTACCACCACAGGTTGCGGTTTCTAACCCTGATTTTATGGAAGTTTTCAAAACCCATATGCAGTATCTTAACGAGTCTTTAAAAACAAAAGAGTATTATGACATAAAAAGATTTAAACCTAAATTTGTAAATATTTTAAGCTATAGATTGTTTGGTGAAAACGGATTACAGAGGGTTTACAAAATACTAAGTAAATTAAAAAGAGGATAAATCAAATGAAAAAGGTCTATCTGTTGACTTTTCACGGTTCAGTGAATTACGGTGCAGTGTTACAGGCTTATGCACTATATAGAACTTTGAACGGTATGGGATGCAAGTGTAAGGTCATTGATTATAACAGAGAACGTCACCATAAAAACTTTTTGGCTATTCAGAAATCCGGTCTTAAAAGTGTTATAGTTCAGTTGTTACAGTTACCATCCAAGCGTTCGTTGCACAAGAAATTTGACAGCTTTACAAAAAAAAATATGGACTTAACAGCAAGTTTTAATGGCCATGGTGCTTTGAATAATGGTCAATTTGAAAAAGATGCAGTATATATCACCGGTAGTGATCAGGTTTTTAATTGTCAGCTTACAGAAGATAATTTTCATTACTACTTTGATTTTACCGACTCGCCCAATAAGTATTCTTATGCGGCAAGTTTTGGTGTTTCTGATATAGACGATTGGAAATGCAAGGACAAAGTTGTTGAGTTATTAAAAGATTTCAAAGCTATCAGCGTTCGTGAAGAGAGCGGACAAAAAATTATCAAAGATAACTTAGGGATTGACTCACAGGTTGTTTGTGACCCTACTTTTCTACTTGAAAGAGAACAGTGGTCACAGTTAACAAAACCTGTTAGAGAAGACAAGTATATCGCACTTTTTATGCTTTCTAAAAACAATGAATTGATTGGTCACGCGAAAGCTTTTGCAAAAGAAAAAGGACTTAAGATTTTGAACCTTGCCTATACAGTCAAAGGGCTTGACGGTATAGAAGACAGAAAAAATCTCAGCCCACAGGAGTGGCTTTCATACATAAAGAATGCGCAGTATGTATTTACAAACTCTTTCCATGGTTTTGCTTTGTCGCTGAATTTTAACAAACAGGTCTGGGTAGCACTTTCAAAAATCGGACGCAACTCCCGAATTGTAGATTTAGCGAATCGTTATGGGGTTAGCGACAGAATTATTGAAAATGAACTATGTAAAAATGATATAGATTATGAAAAAGTTAATGAAAGAATACATGCGGACAGAATTCTTTCTAAGCAGTTTTTGGAGGCAATAATAAATGAGTAATGCTGCAGCAGTGAACCGTACTGATAAATTTGTAAAAAATGTAGTTGGATCCGCTATACTACAGATTGTTACAGTTATCACGGGATTTATTTCTCCGCGCCTTATGCTCACAGCGTTTGGTTCGGAAATCAACGGAATCACTTCTTCTATAATGCAGTTTATCTCGTATTTAACATTAGTTGAAGCGGGACTTTCTAACGCAACTGTATTTGCGCTATACAAGCCTTTGGCGGATGGCGACATAAAAGCCAGAGATTCTGTTATCAGTGCTTCAAAAATTTCATACTATCGAATCGGATTTTTGTTTGTCGGATTATCGGTAGCGTTGGCTGCTGTTTATCCGTTTATAGGAGAACAGAGTTCGCTTACATATTTTGAAATGTTCGCACTTGTTCTCGTTTTGTGCTGTAATTCGACCTTTAACTTTTTTATACTTGCAAAGTATAGAACACTGCTTACTGCTGATCAATGCGGATATGCAGTATCTCTGTCAAATGCGATTCAGTTGATTGTGCATTTAGTTATTGTGTATGTTACTATCAACTTGGGCATGGGTGTTGTATGGGTTCGAGGACTCGGTATATTATCCTTCTTTGTGACTTCTGCAGTCTTAGCCTTATATACCAGATATAAGTATGGTAAGATAAACTATAAGGCTGAGCCTAACATGAAGGCACTTGATAAACGATGGGATGCGATGGGCTTACAGATTATGGGTGTTGTAGCGACCGGTGCTCCGGTTGTTATTATGACAGCTATTCTGGATTTTAAACAAATCAGTGTTTACTCTATATACAATATGATAGCAGGTTCGGTGGCAACGTGCATTTCGGTGTTTACCAATGGTTTGGGTGCAAGTTTTGGCAATATCTACGCAATTGGAGATAAAGCGTTGTTGAAAAAAACAACCGAAGAATTCAGAACGGCTTTCTATATTTTGGTTACTATTGTTTATACAATTATGCTGACCTGTCTGGTATCTTTTGTATCTATATATACAGAGGGAATTACCGATGTGAATTATATAGTTCCTGTATTTGCGATACTTATCACTGTAAAAGGCTTGCTCGATAACTTTAAAGCTCCTCATGGTATGCTTATTTATTCTTTTGGCAAATTCAAGGTCATAAGAAGACAGACAGCTATTCAGACAGTTCTTATTATTGTGAGCACAATAGGTCTTACATGGTGGCTTGGTTTAAATGGTGCGATGCTTGCTTTATGTATAGCTAACCTGTATATGCTCGTGGAATTGCTCATTTTATCTCCGAAAGAACTGGTAGATATGTCCATTCTTAAAAACGTAAGACAGATCATTCAAATGCTTGTTATTGTTTTCGGTGTATACGGAATTTCGCTTATTGTTCCTTATCAGCCGACATCTTATTTTCAATGGATTTTGTATGCTGTCGTTGTAGGCGTTGTTTCTGTAATTATAACAGTAGTAGTATTTTTGATATTCGATCGTAAAGAGACAATAAGTGTATGGCATAGAATGCTTGCTTATGTAAAAAGAGGAAAGAAGAGTTCTTAAATGATAGAAATTATAGACAAATCAAAATGCAGTGGCTGTGGTTCATGTGTAAGCGCTTGCCCTAAAAATGCCATTAAGATGGAATATGACAACGAGGGCTTTTTGTATCCTGTTGTAGATAAAGAAAATTGCGTAGACTGTGGAATATGCGACAAGGCTTGTCCTGTTATCACAAAAAACGAGTACGATGAACAGCTGAAGCTTGCTTATGCGGTAAAAACAATTGATGAGCAAGCCAGAAGGAGATCTACCTCAGGCGGTGTTGCTTACAGTATCGCTTCTTACGTGATTGAAAACGGCGGTGTGGTTTTCGGAGTTGCTTACGAAGATGGAATGAAAGTTAGTCACACTATGGTAGATTCGATCGATGGACTTGTTAGATTTCAGGGCTCAAAATATGTCCAGAGTGACACAAAAGATACATACAAACATGCAAAAAAGTTGCTCGACAGCGGAAAGCTAGTGCTGTACACAGGCTCTGCGTGTCAGATAGAGGGTCTGTATTCGTATCTTAGAAAAGATTACGATAATCTCATAACACAGGATTTTATCTGTCATGGTGTTCCGTCTGCCGGTCTTTGGAATCAGTATCTCAAGGAAACCAACTTTGATAAAGCTACAGATATTATTTTTAGAGATAAGAGTAAAGGCTGGGAAGCTAAGCCTGATTTTGTTGCAAAAAATGGTCAAAAAGAACTTTTTAGAGAGTCTTTTTACAAAAATCCTTATTGTTTCTTTTTTGCTCAGAACTATTCTTTACGACACATATGTTATGCATGCCCATTTAAGAGCGGTTACAGAAGAAGTGATGTTACTGTGGCTGATTTGTGGGGAATATCCGAAATATTACCGCAGGGTTCTTATGATGATAAAGGCACTTCGCTTCTTATAGTGAATTCGGATAAAGGTAAACATATTTTTGAGAGTATTTCACAGAGCGTATGGTCAAAAGAGATTTCTTATGATAAAGCTATAGAGAATAATATGATGGCACTGCGTAGTGTGAATAAACCGCATAACCGTGACAAGTTCTTTGAGGATATCAGCAAGTACACATTCAAGAAAGTGTATAAAATCTATAAACCAAAAGAGTCGTTGAGCTTGACTATAAAGAAGAAATTGTATCCGTTAAAGCAGAAATTGCTGGGTAGATAATATGGATTTGTTTTTTAAAAACACGGAGTATTTTATAAGTGTTTATCTTGATTTTTCGTGGTGGAAATACTTCATTACAGTAGTGATATGCTATTTATTGTTGCACTTGTTTATTTACTATGTGTGTAAATCAGGGCTGAAGAAAACAGTTGTTTTGTCAGCGGTGTTTTCGTTTTACTTTGCTCTGATTATAGGTATGACGTTACTCGGAAATAATCGAAGCGGAATAACAGGAATGATAGCAAATCCGTTTTATGGATTAAAAAAAGTGATTTTTGAAGGTAACGTTCATTTTTTAAGAGGAATGTTATCAAATGTTCTGTTTTTTGTGCCGTGTGGCGTATTTTACAGAATTCTGGATTATAAGTACAATGTAGTAAAAGGGCTTTTGTACTCCGCTGTGATTTCACTATTGCTCGAAACTTTGCAATATGTGTTTGCGGTAGGATATTTTGAGACTTCTGATATATTGTGCAATGTTATCGGAATGATAGCTGGTATTGGAATTACCGAACTTATTATGTTATTTATAGATAAAAATATAAAAAAGCAAGCCAAGGAGTAATATGAGACCACAACTTGTTTTTTGGCGCAGGGTGCCTCATGATGTGGATTTAGGCTATATAAGTTACATAGCCGAACACTGGGGAGCCGATATTACCATAGTGTGTGAGCAACAACGTGATGAGTATCTGTTGCCACTACGGTTTGGTGATGTTAACAGCGACAAAGTAACTACAATCATACTGGAAAAACAAAAGAATAAAGAGGAAGCAGTATTCGAGATAATTAATAAAACACAAGGTGCTGTGCACGTGTTTTCGGGTATGCGAGGTTCCAGTAAGAAGCATCTAGATACTTATCTGAAACTAGAGAAGAACCCGAAAGTAGTGATAAACGCAGAAATCCCTACTTTTACGGGGAATTCTGTCGGACGTTTACTGCGAAGATTCGTTTTGGATTGTATATATAAAAGTCTCAATAGAAGGTATAAAAATGTCGTGCGATGTTTTTTAGCGTTGGGAGAAAAAGGTAAGAATATCTATGAAGGCTACGGTTTTAGCAAAGATATAATCTATCCTTTTATATATTGTCCGAGAATGCCACATGTCAAAAACACTCACAACCCCGATAACGAGGTTAAGTTTTTGTATGTAGGCAGGCTTGATATCAGAAACAAAGGCGTTGACGGCCTTATGAAAGCCGTTGATATGTTGAGTGAATCGGGGGTTAACAACTGGTCTGTTGACATAGTTGGTGGATACGGTGATTTAGAAAACGATGTTTTCAGTTGGGCACAAAAGCACGACAGAGTTAACTGTGTCGGAACAGTTGCTTTTGAAGATATATGTAAAGATATGGGACAGTACGATGTGTGCGTAGTTCCTAGCCATTACGACGGGTGGAATATGACGCCTAATATGGCGATAAACGCAGGTTGTGCCACTATCATCACAAACAAAGCGACAAGTGACGAGCTGATAAAAAAGAGTAATACAGGAGTCATAGTGAAAGACAGCGCAGACGAGCTGTTTATTGCGATGAAAGAAATGTGTGAAAACACAGCTATGATTACCCTATATAAAGAAAATACTGAAGATTTCAGGAGTAAAATTTCTGGTGATACAGTAGGTCAGTATTTTATTGACATACTCGATTATACATTTAAAACAAGCGGCGCTGAGAAACCACAGTGCCCGTGGCTATAACGGAGGATAAACTTATGAGCAAATCAATTTTTGAAGGAAAGACTTTACTTATTACAGGTGGTACAGGTTCTTTTGGTAACGCGGTACTCAACAGATTTTTATCAAGCGATATCGGAGAGATAAGAGTGTTCTCTCGTGATGAGAAAAAACAGGATGATATGCGTCACGAGTTTCAGGCAAAGTTCCCTGAGTACTCTGACAAGGTGAAGTTTTTCATCGGTGACGTAAGAGATCTTGCATCTGTAAAAAATGCTATGCATGGTGTTGATTATATTTTCCACGCAGCAGCATTAAAGCAGGTTCCTTCCTGCGAATTCTTCCCTCTTGAGGCTGTTAAGACTAATGTTATCGGTACAGATAACGTTCTTACTGCAGCTATTGAAGAGGGTGTAAAAACAGTTATTTGTTTGTCAACAGACAAAGCTGCTTATCCTGTAAATGCTATGGGTACTTCAAAGGCTATGATGGAAAAAGTTATCGTAGCTAAATCCAGAACTATTTCTGAAGACAAGACAAAAATTTGTTGTACACGTTACGGCAACGTTATGTGTAGCCGTGGCTCTGTAATTCCTCTGTTTATCGAGCAGATTAAAGCAGGTAAGCCGTTAACAGTTACTGATCCTACAATGACCCGTTTCATTATGAGTCTTGATGAGGCTGTTGACCTTGTTCTGTTCGCTTTCGAAAAAGGTGCTACTGGTGATATTCTCGTACAGAAGGCTCCTGCGTGCACAATCGGTGTTCTTGCGCAGGCTGTAAAAGAACTCTTCCACGTTGAGAGTGAGATTAAGGTTATCGGCATAAGACATGGTGAAAAAATGTACGAAACACTCCTCACTAATGAAGAGTGTTCAAACGCAATCGACTTAGGTGATTTCTACAGAGTGCCTTGTGATAAACGTGACCTTAACTATGATAAGTATTTTAAGGACGGCGATACAGAGAGAAACCCTCTCACAGAATTCAATTCAAACAATACAGAATTACTGACTGTCGAGCAGGTTAAGGAAAAATTGCTCACATTAGAGTATATCCGTGATGAAATCGCAAAATGGGAGAGCAAATAAAATGAAAATTTTAGTTACCGGAGCCAAAGGCTTTGTCGGAAAAAATCTGTGTGCTACTCTTAAAAACATCAAAGAGGGCAAAGACAAGACCTTTGCTATAGACAGCGATATCGAAATTTTTGCTTACGATATTGACAGCGATCCACAGCTTTTGGATGTTTACTGCAAGGAAGCAGATTTTGTATTCAATTTAGCAGGAGTTAACAGACCGAAAGAGCAGTCTGAATTTATGCAGGGCAATTTCGGGTTTGCTTCTACCTTGCTTGACACTCTTAAAAAGTATAATAACACCTGTCCTGTTATGAATTCTTCTTCTACACAGGCGGCACTTGATAACCCGTATGGTCAGTCAAAAAAAGCAGGAGAAGACCTGCTTTTCAGCTATTCAAAAGAGACAGGCGCTAAAGTTCTTGTGTACAGATTCCCTAATGTATTCGGTAAGTGGTGTAGACCTAACTACAATTCTGCGGTTGCTACTTTCTGTAACAATATAGCGCACGACCTGCCAATTACCGTAAACGACCCATCGGTTGTTATGAATCTCGTATACATCGATGACGTTGTAGCAGAGCTTGTTTCAGCACTTAAAGGCGAAGAACACAGGGATGGCGACTACTGCTATGTTCCTGTTGTTCATACAATCACTTTAGGTGAGATTGTCAAGCTTATTGAGAGCTTCAAACGCAGTCGCGATGAACGCTCAATACCTAACACTCAGGACGCTTTTACTAAGAAATTATACGCTACATATTTATCTTATTTACCTGAAGATAAGTTCTCATACGATTTAAAAATGAATTGTGATGACAGAGGCAGTTTCACGGAAATTCTGAGAACAAGTGATAGAGGTCAGTTCTCTGTTAATATTTCAAAGCCTCATATTACAAAGGGTAACCACTGGCACCACACAAAGAACGAAAAGTTTGTTGTAGTAAGTGGCACGGGTGTTATCCGTTTCAGAAAAGTAGATGAACCTAACGCAGAAGTTATCGAATATTTCGTGTCAGGTGACAAAATTGAGGTTGTGGATATCCCTACCGGTTATACCCACAACATCGAAAACTTAGGTGATACAGATATGGTTACATTTATGTGGTGTAACGAGTGCTTTGACCCAGAAAAACCGGACACTTATTTCGAAATAGTTTGAGGAGAATACGATGACTGATTTTTCAAATGTTAATTGGAAAGAAAATGGTAAATTAAAACTTTTGATTATTGTCGGTACACGCCCTGAGATTATCCGTCTTGCGGCTGTTATCAACAAAACAAGACAGTATTTTGATACTATTCTTGCACACACAGGTCAGAACTACGACTATAACCTCAACGGTGTATTCTTCAAGGATTTAGAGCTTGCTGACCCTGATGTGTATCTCGATGCTGTTGGCGCAGATTTAGGAGAGACTATGGGTAATATTATCGCTAAATCTTACCAGCTCATGGCGGCTATTAAGCCTGATGCAGTACTTGTGCTCGGTGATACTAACTCATGCCTTTCTGTAATCGGTGCAAAACGTCTGCACATCCCGATTTTTCATATGGAAGCAGGTAATCGTTGTAAGGACGAGTGCTTGCCTGAAGAAACCAACAGAAGAATTGTCGATATTATTTCTGACGTTAATCTTGCGTATAGCGAACACGCTCGTCGTTATCTCGCTGACACAGGTTTACCAAAAGAACGCACTTATGTCACAGGCTCACCGATGGCTGAGGTGCTCCACAATAATTTAGAAAAAATCGAAGCGTCTGATGTTCACGCTCGCTTAGGTCTTGAAAAAGGTAAGTATATTCTGCTTTCTGCCCACAGAGAGGAGAATATTGACACTGAAAAGAACTTCACTTCTCTTTTCAGTGCAATTAACGCAATGGCAGAAAAGTACGATATGCCGATACTTTATTCGTGCCACCCACGCTCAAGAAACAGACTTGAAGCAAGCGGTTTTGTGCTGGACTCTCGTGTTATGAGAAACGAGCCACTAGGGTTTCACGATTACAACTGTTTGCAGATGAATGCTTTCGCTGTTGTATCTGACTCGGGTACTCTCCCTGAGGAAAGCTCATTCTTCACATCAGTCGGACATCCGTTCCCTGCTGTGTGTATCCGTACATCGACAGAGCGTCCTGAAGCACTTGATAAAGCGTGCTTTGTACTCGCGGGCATCGATGAAAAGAGCCTGTTACAGGCGGTTGACGTAGCTGTTGAGATGAACAAAAATGGTGATTTTGGTATCCCTGTACCTGATTATGTTGATGAGAACGTTTCCGACAAGGTTGTAAAGATTATTCAATCTTATACAGGCGTTGTTAACAAAATGGTCTGGAGAAAGTATTAGTTTGATTTGTAAATTAGGATGGGTTTGATTATGAAATATGTTGCGTTCTACGATAGTAAGGAGTACGATAGTGAGAACAGATATGTAAATGCTGCAGCACGCGAGGTTGTGGAATATATGATGGCTGTTTTTTCTACCTTTGATGATGTGGAAATTATCTCACCATCTAGAACACTTAATTCTAAAGGTGTGTACAAAGGTAGACGAGTAAAGTTATCTGACAAGATTTCGCTTAGATTGCCATTCACTTTCGGTGTGAAAACAAAACTCGGCAGATATGCATCGATGTTTTGGTCTCAGTTGTGGCTTTTTTGTGTTTTGTTGTTTAACACCAAAAGAGGCGAAAAAGTCGTATTTTATCATAGCCTTTCGATTATGAGCACGATATCGTTGCTAAAAAAGATTAAAGGAATAAAACCTATCCTTGAGTTCAGAGAAATATACAGCGATATTGATGATGTTAGTAAATGGATAAAAAAGCAAGAGCGTGAATTCTACAAATGCGCTTATGCTTTTATTTTTCCGTCTGAATCGATTAAAAATTGTATGAATGTCAAGTATGTTCCTTGTGTGTTTGCTCCTGGATCTTATTTCACACATAGGTATGACGAAACAGATTTCAAAGACGGTAAGATTCACGCTGTGTATGGTGGTAATCTTAGAAAGGATAAAGGTGGAGCATATTTAGCAATTGATGCTGCGCGACATCTTTCAGATAACTATGTTATTCATATATTGAGTGGAAGCTACACTGACAACGAGTTAGAAGCAATTCTAAAGGAGATAGAAGCTGTTAATCAAGTTTCAAAAGCAAAAGTTGTTTTTGAGGGTGCAAAATATGACGAAGAGTATTATAGGTTTTTGTCTAAATGCGATATAGGACTTGCTACTCAAAACAATGGAGATTTTTCAAACACATCATTTCCTTCCAAAATATTAACCTATCTAGGCTGTGGACTTAAGGTTGTTTCTCCACCAATTGATGCGGTGAGGTTATCTTCAGTTAGCGATTTGGTATTTACTTATAATGAATTTGATGGGAAGAGTATATCGGATTCTATAGTCGTAGCTATTAGTAGTAGTGATTTAGATGTTATAGAGGAGATCAATAGATTGGATACCCAATTGAAAGAAGATGTGATGAAAATAATACGCTAAAAGGGGACCATTGTGGAATAATTAAGTAGAGATAAGGTTAGGAAAACACAAACATATACTCTCGATTTGGTAGCAAGTTTTTGTGAAAATGATGGATAGTATAGTGCCGAATTGCGCTACACTATTAGGGATTATCTGTCATAATGGATATATTCCGTAGAACGATGATATGAATATTGATATCTTGCGAGAAGACTATGACAGGTTAGCGAATTTATTCGACAGGAATATATACGAGATATAATTTGTGTATATTTTTATTGAGGATGATTTTTTATATCGATTTTTGTAAGATTATTGTGGTAATACCATCTTATACGAACCTAATGAATAAGCAGCAAATTGACCAAGTTGTTTAATGCGAGGGTTTGAAAGTTTAACTGAGAATTGCAAATAGAAAAGTTAATTAAGTACAATTTGAAGAGTATTGTTAAGATAAAAAAAGAGGACAGCCTTAGGTTGTCCTCTTTTCTTGGTGCCTTAAGGCGTGGAAGTAAACCCCCAGTTTGACTGGGGGAAGATAAAAAAGCTTTAGCAAAAGAAAACCTCCAAGTATAATAGGAATGTGTTTGGTGACGCATTACCTAAAATACAAGGAGGACTTTCACAATGAAAAAGAATAATAACGAAATAAAAACAACAGTACACTCAACCTACAGATGCCAGTATCATATAGTCTTTGCACCAAAATACAGAAGAAAAGAAGTATACGGAAAACTTAGAAAAGATATAGGTGAGATATTAAGAAAATTGTGTGAGCAGAAAAAGGTTGAGATAATAGAGGCGGAAGCGTGCCCAGATCATATTCATCTTTAGTAAGCATTCCACCGTATTTAAGTGTATCACAATTTATGGGTTATCTCAAGGGGAAGAGTAGTTTAATGACATTCGATAGACACGCAAATTTGAAGTACAAATATGGTTCAAGGCATTTTTGGTGTAGAGGATATTACGCAGATACAGTAGGAAGAAATAGAAAGACAATCGCAGAATACATAAAAAATCAATTAGCAGAAGATTGTGTAAACGACCAATTAACGCTAAAAGAATATATTGACCCGTTCACGGGTAGTAAGAATAATTAAGCAAAAATAAACAGCCACTTGTGAGTGGCTGCTTGAAATTGTAATGCGTTGTCAAACATTCGATACCCCTGCTGCAGGGGTTAAGCCTGTAAAAACCCCTTATAGGGGTTGTGCAAACCACCCGTTCAACGGGTGGTTATGATTTTACCTACATTTAATTAAGATAAATACAAACAGGGTAAGATTGTAGAATGTTTATCTAAACAATAATGTGTTTGTAATCCTTGCTTAATCCATTATTTTGATTAGAGACTGATTACAAACCAATTCTTTCAAGTAGTATTTGGTGTTTATTTATGCTGCTGTTGTCTGTGGTGATAATATCCTGAAGCTTTTGTTTTCTGGATTTAATCTTACCCGCGTTTGAAAAAAAGCGGTGTACCCACGCAAGCGGTAAAAGAAACGGCGCTTTGTTAAGATACGTGTATTTCAGCTTCATTGTTTTAAGAGATGGGAAAGCAACGGATAAAACAGACGCAAGTTTCGGGTGTTTGCTTCCTTTCTTTTTCATCAGATGTACTGTCGCTTCGCCCGAAGAACTCATTGTGTTTCCAAATATTCCTTTATCTAAGGTGAAGTTGTATAGAGCTGACAAAGTTTCGTCGCTTATGTCAGCAGTGTCGTCTATTATAGCTGGAATATCGATAGAGAACCACTCGCACGCCGCTTTTATAACCGTGCAAGCGAACTTGTCTATTTTAAGTTCTTTTGTAGTAAGCAAGAAACTGCTGAAGTCGAAACTTTTTGACTTTTCTTTTACAAAAAGTGCTATGTCAAGATACATTCTGATTCCCGCACCGCCGTAGTATATGTGTTTTGCGATGTGAGAAATGAGATAGATGAGGTGAAAATCATCGTCGAATTCCATAGTGTTAGTGCTTGTTTTTTTTGTGTGTTCGAAAGCGTTGCTGAAGTATTCGTAGAGCTTTTCGCTTTCGAGGACATCTTCGCTGATTAACGAGGTGTGGAATTCGTAGTATTCGATACCTTTTCTGTAATTATATACGTTGCCGTAATCAACTTCGCACTTGTAACCCTTGCTGAGCATAATCTCGTGAACACGCTGTCTGTCACTTTCTTTTATTAGTATATCGATGTCCGAAAACGCACGAAGTTCAGGGACAGGATAAAGCTTTTTGACAGAATAACCTTTAAATGTTATGACATCAATATTATTTTCAGCGAGCTGTTTTGATAAAACATCAAACAGATGAGTTTTATTTGTATTTACGGTGATAGCATTAATGTAGCTAAGGGAAAAATTCTGCTCGATTGGTAAATTCTTAAAACATTTATATTTATCAGATATGAAACCGACTATTCCGTCTATGCTGTGGGCTTTGGAGAGTTCGTATAGTCTGTTGTGATCGATATTTTCAGGAAGTACAGGTGGTTTATCATAAATAAATGATACTAGAATATTATTAATTACTTTATAAGTATTCATCGTTATACCACCTCCGTTTAGATTATATCGCTAGTATATCATAATTGATACAGAAAAGGAATAGATTAATTTTATTTAAATACTACATTTATTGACAATGTTCTTTGGTTTGTTATATAATTACCATGTAAAATTGTAAGTGTGTGTAAACACATTAAGGATGGGTTTTATGAGAAAACTGAATTTCAGAAAGAACTTATTAATGCTTGCTGATATAGTTATTGTTGCTATCTCAGCTTTTATTTCAAACGCGGTTATGTCTTTGATAAGCGTCTTGTTCTATTTACCTTCTAAGGACTTTGTTGTCAACGACATAAGACTTTTGTGGATAATTTTACTTAACGCGTTGTTCTGCTTTTTCATGCTCTTTATTTGCGGAGCGTACAACAGAGCATGGCGAGATTTTAACGTCAAAGATTATGTCTATTGTACAGTTGGGGTTATGTCCGGACTGATCCTTAGTGGATTTTTCGCTACTTTAGCTGATAAACAGGGCAATCCGCTGTTTTATTTAATTAACTTTATTTTATCCAGCGGCGGTATAATTTTGTTCAGATTTATTTTTAAACGTACGTTTGTTGACCTCACTGAAGTTGGTCGTGCGGAGAATTACGAGAGAACACTTGTCGTAGGTGCAGGTCAGGCTGCGAAGATGATT
>JAZSFG010000140.1:0-32877 GCA_045532065.1 Ruminococcus sp.
TCCATAAAATGCAATAGTCCTCAAAATAAGCACAAACATTATAAGATTTATCTTTGAATAAATCCATCGGAGCAATTGTGAAAATAGAAAGAAAAGAAATATATGGTGTAATGTCACTTAATTGTTTAGCTACATACTTGACGAGTCTTTGTGCACCTAAAGACAAAAGATTTATATTCTGTTTCTCAGCGAGTTCTCTTAGGAAAAGTACTTTTTCCGCAGAAATGCGTTGTTTGTCATCGTGATGCAAAGCAACATCACTAATACCAAGATAGTGGCATATACAAGCATCAACCATAAGCCCCTCTAAATATAGAAGAGCGTTTTCCTCAGAATTACAAGTTTGATAAAACGATGGTGGCTTTGCGTGGGCATCGGTTGATCTAAAACAATTTTGATTTTGATCAAACTGGATAATCATATTATGAGTTGTGTAGCTCATATTTAGATCAGCAATGTCATTACGTTTGCCAGGGTATAATAATATACGGACCTTTTTGCGTTCAGAGCTCTTAATAACATTAGGTATATTAATGGCTTTATTTACACTAGGTTCAAAAATCGTATCTTCTTTTCTAATATCCAGACACCTATTGCGTATGTATGCCCCCAACTTAGCATTGGCATTATCAAAATAATCACAAATTTTCGAGACGTTAGGTAATTGCGCATCGCCCATGAGAACATTGTTAATACGCAAATAAGTAGAGTCTACTTTTTTAGTCGTCTCGGGATCACTGCCAGAAGGCATCAGTATATGTAAAAGAATTCTATGATTATCGCTACTCATATCTATCCTCCACTTGATTAATTGTGATTTTAGCATACATATATGTAAATACTATCATATATTGTCGATAAAATCAATACATTGTAGGACAGAAATTTGAATGCCTGTTTAAAAAGTGTGCTTATATCAATGAAAGTCGACAAATGTGTTTTATAGGGTTAACATATACCTGTTGGAGTTTCTTCTTCCTATGGCAGGGTGTTGTGTTAACAGGAGGTGCAACATATGTCCGCGAAAATTAAAGAACCATATCACAAAAAACATTTGAGAAGTTACATGCTTGCTAGGGCAGCATGCATTTAAGTTATGGTGTAAATTGAAATAGAAACCTTGAATGAATATTAATATATAATTCATAATATGCGAAAAGCTGAAATAAACACCCGTATTAAACCATATCTGTGAATATAAAGATCTAAGTTAACTGGTTGAATATTCAATTTATTGTGTAAATTATGTGCTAATCACACAGTTAAGTGTATAAAAGCAAATGCATTGTTGCAACGGGTATACATTCAGTGTTTATCATAAAATTGGATACGATGTATTATGAAATAACAAAAATCATGTGTTTTAAACTTTATTTATGAAATTAGTATACTCTTTAAAAATAATAAACCCGAACCCATCTCCAACAAGAAAAAAGTTCGGATTTATACTGTTTGGTGCGGATAACAGGACTTGAACCTGCATGAAATTGCTTTCATATGGACCTGAACCATACGCGTCTGCCAATTCCGCCATATCCGCATATAAAATTAAAATTGAGAATCAGAAAAATTACAACAAAACTTTAGAGTGGCATACGCTACGCGTCTTCCGGTCTGAAATATAGTCGTCCTGACTTCTCACTAAAGTGTTCGTCATTACTCGTTATTTCAGACAGCACTACGCTCCCTTTTTCTGCCACAGGCAGCGGTCGCTTCGTTACCAATTTCACCATACCTGCATATATGTTTCTTTTTTTAACCTTAAGTATTATATCAAACGCTAAACTAAATGTCAATCAAAAAAGGGCATATCTGAAAATTTCAGATATGCCTCATTTTATATGTTCCAGTGCATTACTGTTTTGCCGAAGATTTTTCTGATATCCTGCTCGAAAGCTCGCGAGATATCTGCGTAGTTTCTGACTTCTACTACGTTCCCCACAATACGAGTGAGGTATCTTACAATCTCAGGGTACTTTTTGTACAGCTCGATTGTTTTCTCAAAGTCAGCTTTACCGCTTCGGCTGGTGCCGAACATCCTCAGTCCCTTTTCTAAAATCATACGGGTGTTAATAGGCACAGGATACTCCGATACACCTAAGATAGCGATTGTACCTTCAGGGTGAATGTGCTTTATAATCTGTTCGATAGCGACTGGCGAGCCGTTTGCACCGACGCACTCGAAAGCGTGGTCGATTCGTAAATCTTCAGGCACTTCGGTAGTAAGATAAGTCTCGTCAGCAAAGGAGAAATCGTAGAGCTTTTCACGGCTGATACCAAACACGCAGACTTTAGCTTCAGGCATCATTTTCTTTAAGAAAAGGGAAGTGATAAAAGCAAGGTTTCCATCACCCCAAACGCCGATTGTATCACGTCTTTCGTGAGCTATGCTAATAAAACGGGTGATTGCGTGCACGCTGACGCTGACAATTTCGGTGAAAGCCGCAACGTCGAGGTTGATGTTCTGTGGGAGCTTTACGAGTCGCTGTGGCGAAATCTCGACGAGCTCCTGCATAAATCCGTCAGTAGAGCTTGCGCTGAATTTACTCGACTCGCGGTAGTTTTCGGCGATGATGTCGTCGTCTTTAGTTGGGATGTTCGGAATCATAACGACCTTGTCGCCAACATTAAACGTACCTGATTTATCGTACACAACCTCGCCGACACCCTCGTGAATAAGCGCCATCGGAAGCTTTTGTTTCAAAACTTTCGCATCTCTGGTGCCCTGATAGTATCGCTGGTCAGCGTTACAAATCGAGAGGTGAGTAGGTCTTACTATGCAGTTGTCAGAAAAGCTGATGTCCTCAAAGTCGATTTCGAATCTTCTAGGCGCACTCAGTCTGTAAATAGTATTAATCATTTTCCTCGTCCTCTAAGAGCGATTTTGCGATTTTCAGATCATACGGATAAGTAATTTTAATGTTGAATGTTTCACCGCTTACGAGATGAACATCCTGACCTTTGATAACTAAAATTTTTGCAGCGTCGGTTAGGATGTCACGTTCATCATCTGTAAGAGAGTTATAAATATCTCGCAGATTCTTCGCTTTGAACGACTGCGGAGTCTGTCCCTGATACATATTGTTTCTGTTCGGGATAGAGCTGATTGTCTTGTTGTTTACGCTCTCGACAATAGTGTCAGTAGCAGGAATAACAGTATCGCACGCGCCGTATTTTTTAGCAGCGTCGATATTTTCTTTGATGATTCTGTGTGTGACGAAAGGACGAACACTGTCGTGAGTCACGATCACTGTATCGTCGTCAAGAGTGTAGTTTTCTTCGATGTAAGCGATAGAGTTCATGATTGTTTCGTTTCTGGTGTCGCCACCTTCGATAACAACGATTCTATCACACTCGCCTATATATCTTGTAATAATCTTCTTTGTGTGTTCAATCCACACAGCAGGACTCAGCACAATGATTTTTTCAAAATCAGGGTGAGAGAGGAATTTTTCGATTGTGTGAATAATGATAGGCTTGTCTTTGATAGTCAAAAACTGTTTCGGCTTGTCGGTGTGACCCATACGGTTGCCTGTGCCACCCGCAAGAATAACTGAAAATACCATAATGATTCTCCTTTATATTACAGTAATTCGCCTTTGTAGTTGTAGTGTTTAACATCACTTTCATTAACTGTCTTAATCTCGTTGCCGATGTCTAAACGATAGAAATCGTGAGAGCCGACACGCTTACAAAGTGGAAGCAACTCCATATAGTTGTCACCGTACCACTGTTTTAAGTAGTTGTCACATCCAACAGGGATGTAAGTCGGTACATTTTCAAACTGGGTAACAGTAACATCGTCGAACCACTTTTTCGGCATAACTCCGCGCCACTTGTGGTCAGTAGCAGGAGGAAGCACAGTGCTGGTTTTCCTCTTTTCGTATCTACGTAAAACTCTGTCGTACCACTTAGAGTATGTGTCCATCGAGAAAAGTCGAAGGAAAGGCAAGAGGAGTTTTGACAGCAGGTAGCTTTTATCTTTTCTAGCTGTATTAATCCATCTGACGTTCATTAAGAGTCTCATTTTCATGAGGGTATTAAAGTGAAGCTTCTGGAAAAACGGCTTGTCCGATGTTTTATCAAACACGAAGATATCCATAAATATGCCTTTTCGCATATCAAACTTGTCGGAATATTTAGTGGAAAAGTACGTGTCTTTAATTGTAATTTTATCGAAAAAGTAGTGGTATCCGTCTTTGTTAGTGTAGCTTTGATACTCGTACTTGCTCGGTAGTTGCTCGATACACGCTTTCTTAAAACGCTCGTAGTCTTCTCGAAGCATTGCAATATCGATATCATCGTCCCATGGAATAAACCCTTTGTGACGTACAGCGCCAAGCATCGTACCACCTGATAAAAAGTAGGTGATAGAGTTTTCCGCACAGATTTTATCTACTGTTTTCAAAAGCTCTAATTCTAGCTCTCTGATGTAGCTGTCTTTGCCGTCATAAATAGAGCTTAGTTTATCAGAGATGACATCGTAAGTACTAGGCAGAATACCGCTTAACGCATAAAGCATAGCGGTTTTAGTATCACATACACGGGTATATCCAAGTGAGAATAGCTTACCGCAGTTTAGCACTCGGTAGCTCTTTTTGTTTTGATTTTCACTATTTATGAAGTCGAGTCTGATGCCGTAAGAACACAGCGTTTCGTACACGTAGGACTTAACATCAAAAAGCGATAAAGCGTCTCCAGAGCAGTTGTAGATGTTTCCGTGTTTGCCTTTTTGGGCGACTGTGAACACCGCATTTACAGCGTCGCTGAATGTAACAGCTGACACGATATCAAACGCATCACCGCTGTCTGTTGTCACGCATTTTGTAGAAATTGCATCGTTTACGATAGCGGTAAAATTAAGCGCATTGTCGCTGTTGTCGTCAGTAAGGAAGTTATCAAAACGAATTTCCTTTACTGACATTTTGTCTGTATAAGAGTGCAGAGCACTCTCGATTTCTTCTAAAAATGTGTTGCGAGTGATTTTTGACAGCTCGATTTCTGATATAGCTTTAACGTCCTCACGTTTTGAAAGGGGTGGGATTAAAACTAAAGCGATAAATTGTGCACCCTCAATTTTTGATGCATATTCAAGAGCTTTTGTCAGGTCAAAAAGCTTGTACGTATCGTTTGTTCTTGCGTCAAAACAGTACAAAAAGCACTGCTTTTTAACAGTGCTTGATAAAGCATCAGCGTTTTCACTCTGATACACGGTGTATCCGTATTCAGTTGTGTCGTTGAGACTTTTAAGAGTCGAGCAGATATAGTCACATAAAGCGTGATTACCGATAACGTTAATAACACTGCCTTTTTTGAAGAAAAGGTTATGTGACTTAAGGTATTCGCACGACATGAAAATCTCGTTTTTTGAAAAATCACTGTGCATATTTCACCTTTGTAGTAAAATTCGAAATAAGAATTATTTTTTAATCTTATTAGCTTCGTAAACTTCGTAAGCTTCGTTTACATCGCCGTCGTAAAGCAAAGCACCTTTTTTCATAAAGATAGCGCGATTACACAGCTCTTTAACGCCTGCCTGGTTGTGGCTGACGTAGAGTACTGTTACACCACTCTTGATGATTTCAGCAATTTTATCCTTACACTTTTTCTTGAAGCTTGCGTCACCGACGGAAAGAGCCTCGTCTACAACGAGAATGTCAGGCTCGATGTTGATGTTAATAGCAAAGCCGAGTCGCAGTCTCATACCGCTTGAATAAGTACGTACAGGCTGGTCGATGTAATCACCAAGCTGAGCAAAATCGATGATTTTTTCCTCGATAGTGCGGATGTAAGCGTCGTTAAGACCTAAGATGTAGCCTTTTAAGTAGATGTTCTCTCTACCTGTCATCTCCATCGAAAATCCCGCAGTAAGCTCGAGCAAAGCCGCAACTTTACCCTGAACGTAAACTTCACCTTCGCTTGGGTGAGCGACGCCTGTAATCATCTTGAGTATTGTGGATTTACCTGCACCGTTGTCGCCGATGATACCGATGGATTCGCCCGGATAAATATCAAAAGAAACGTTTTTCAGTGCTTTATTTATTTTTGGATTCTTAGGTTTTCTGAATAACGCCTTGAATCTCTCCTGTTCGTTTTTATACAGGATGTATTCTTTGCTGACGTTTTTAAAAGAAATAATAGGATCTGCCATTTTGTTCTCCTTAAGCTGACTAACTTTTACAGTACGTCCGGTAAAGTCTTTCTGAGTCTGTTGTAGTTGTAGATTCCGAGTGCAAAAACGATAACGAATTCAACCGCAAAAATGATTAGCTCAAGCGGATATTCGTAGAACATTCTGTCATAAAGGAAAGCGTTTCTGTATCCGTTTGCGAAAAAGTTTATCGGATTTAACAGCATAATAAACTCGAGAATCTCGCCGATTGATTTTCCGAAAATAGTGATGTTTGACTCAATGCCCATATCGTAGCTGTTGTAGATAATACCTGAAAGCCAGAAGATACCTGTCATAATGGAAACAATCATATTCTCAAAGTCGCGGGAGAAAGCACTCATCGGTGCTGTCGACCACGAAAGCGCTAAGAAGAACATAAACATCAGCGGACAGTAAAAGAAGAACTGCATGTTGTACCAGCTGACGCCCTGAGTTAAAGCGACGATGAGGTACATAATAGCAGCTAAAAAGAAGTGTACGTAAAGTCGTGATACCGATGTATATGTCATAATGGTTGAAACAGGGAAGCTGACCTTTGTGACAAATTGGCGGTTTGCTCGGATGGCTTTAGCGCCCTGTGTGATACCGTCAGAAATGAAGAACCACGGAACGAAACCGACGAGCAGGAAGATAAACTTGTTGAAGAATAAAGTTCTTTCGCCAAATACTACTTCGACGCCGTTACCGCCTCGTAGTCCGACAGAAAAAGCAAACCAGTAAACAAACAGGGTGAACGCAGGCTTGATAACAGCCCAGAAAGGACCGATAACCGCACCTTTATATGTCTTTAAAAGTTCGTTTTTCGCAAGCAGTAAAATCTGCTTTCCAAACCCCTTGTGTTCCTTAAAAATCTGGAACAATTAAACTACCTCCCCGAGTGGTGTGTGGTCACAATTACTCACACTAACCCACCATACTAATATATATAATAACATTATATATTATTTTTCTAATTTGTCAATTTTTTCGATATCTTTGAGGAGATAAAAAGACTTTTACGATAAGTATCGCCAAAAGGCGTAAAAAACGCAAAAAAAGGGCACAGGGTTAACCCTGTGCCCGAATTTATAGATTGATGTTATTTTAAAGAACTGCTGACATCAACAAACTGCTGGTTAGAAGTCTGGAATGCCTGATAAGCTGAGCTTATCTGCAGGTCGCCTGACTGTGTACCGTTACCGTTGTTTATAACGAACTTGCTGAACTGCTCTTCAAGAGTGTATGCGTAAGCGTTCTTGCCGTTAATCTGGCCGATAGAAGTCATCTGCTCGCCAGGCCATTTTGTACCAGCTGAATCGTTCCAGTAGTGGATGAGAGCGTTGCCCCAGTTACCGTCATCGATAACGATGATAGTGCGTGGATTAGAGAAGTCAAAATCACCTGAGGTTGTTGGCTTTTCAGTTGGGTCATCATTACCATCGTATGGTGCCCATGTACCACTGTTCTTGTAGAAGATATAGCCGTCGCCCTGAACATCAAGGTCTTTTGTCTGGTCGCCACCAGCGTTGAAGATAATCTTGTTGTATTTTTTGTCAACTTCGATTTTGTAGATGTTGCCTGATACGTGATCCATCTTCACACCCGGCCATGCTGCAAACTCACCGCCCTGATCTTCCCAGAAGTATGCGTGAGCGTCACACTGGTAACCCATATCTACATATACTGTGTTCTTATCAGATACAGGAGGGTCTGTTGACTCTTCTGAAGATGGCTGCTCAGTAGGCTTTTCTGTAGGCTTCTGAGTAGGCTTTTCAGTTGGCTTTTCAGTTGGCTTTTCGGTAGGTTTTTCAGTTGGTTTTTCTGTAGGAATTTCTGATGGTTCTACTGTGCCACCGATGTACTCGTCGATACCGTATGGGTTGCCGAGTTTAGCGATATAACGCTGAATCTGTGTTGCGTCAACAATGGAAACTTCCTTGTCCTTGTTTACGTCAGCAGCGAGTGTAGCGTTTGCGCTGAGAGTGATAATCTTAGCAACAGAACGCTGGATGTTTGTTGCGTCAACGATAGAAACTTCGCCGTCAAGATTAGCGTCACCGAGCTTGATTGTGCCAGGCTCTACAGGTTCTGTAGACTGTGTAGGTGTTGTAGGTTTCTCAGTTGGCTTTTCAGTTGGCTTTTCGGTAGGTTTTTCAGTTGGTTTTGTTGGTGGCTGTGTTGGAACTACAGGCTTACCAACCTCAACCCACTTCTTAGCGCCGTTGTCATAGTAAGCGTACGGAGTGAATGTAAGGTCTTCTGTCTGGTTTGCACTGTTATTGCTGAAGATAACGTTTGTCATATTAGCCGGAACTTCATATGAGTAAACATCTTTACCTTCGAATGTGTCAACCTTCTGCATAGCAACACCAGGCCACTGGCCGTTGTTTGCACCGCCTGTAATCCAAGCGTAGCATGTAGCACCGCCCCATGAAGCTGTATCAACGAGGTATGTTGTACGCTCTGTAGGGAACTTGAATGGTGTAGCATTCGGGTCAATCTTTGTGTATGTGTAAGAACGTTCTTTTGTTTCTTTACCGTCAGTAGCTGTGAACTTGATTGTTACTGACTCGTCGAATGCCATGTCAGCACCGATTGTGATAGTTTTTGAACCTGTAAACTTAACAGCAGCAGCTGAGCCAATCTGGTATGTACCGCTTGTAGCGTAGTCGTTAAGTGTAGCTGTGATAGCGAGTGTATCTGTGTTGAAGTTACCGCCTGTGTGTGAAACAGAAACGTCAGGAGCAGTAGAAGCGCCTGCAATTTCAACTAAGATTGTGCCGTTAGCACCTGAGTTGAATGTAACCTTGCCACCACTTACAGTAGCTGTCTTGTCGTCGTATGTGTTCTTGAGTAATGTACCGTCAGAAACGTAAGAACCAACTGTGAGTGTAACGTTAGTGTTTTTGCTTGCAGCGATTACTGCGAATACTGTGTCATTAACACCGTTTTTGTTGTATTCTCTTACGAAAGCTGTACCGCTTGTAGCTGTGATAGCTTTGTGTGAACCTGCACCAACAGCAACGTGGTTCTTTCTGAATTGACCAACCTTCTGCCAGTGAGCAAGAACGTTTTTATCCATTGAGTTCCAGTTCATATCAGAACGGAGTAAGTGGTCCTTAACGTTTGGAAGGTTAGAAGATAAGTATGGACGAGCTGTTTCGTCGCCGTAGAAGATCTGGATTGCACCAGGGAGGAGCTGGAATGCAGAACCCTGATAGATTAAGTCGTTTCTGCAAAGCTCAGTATCGTGTGAAGAAATGTATGAGAGTACGTTAAAGTTTGGATCGTTGTTGATCTTGTTAGCGTAGTCTGAGTATGTATTGTTGATGGAGCCTGAGTTAGGAACACCGCCGCCACCTGAGAATGAGAAGTTGATTTTTGAATCAAATCCACCATTTGTGTAGTAGTTGTCCTTGTTTACGCCTGTACCGTAGTCCTCAGCTGTCATCCAGAAATCATCTGTCCAAGAAGCTGCAGGAGTCTTACCCTTGTTAGCAGCTCTCCAGTCTTTTAAAGCCTGTGTACATTCGTCAGAAAGAGCCTTCCATGATTCAAGCTCAACGTGTTTAGCAGTATCGCATCTGAAACCGTCAACACCGTAATCTCTTACCCACTCTGAAAGCCAAGCAACGAGATAGTTTCTAACTGTCTTTGACTTGCCCTTAGCGAAGAATGTGTTGAGGTCGTTCATTTCCTCGTTGTATCTGCCTTCTTTTTTCCACTTTTCCTGTAAGAAAGTAGGAACGTTTACAGTTTTGCTTGACTCTGTCATAAAGTCAGGGAGGTCACCACCGGCAGATTTTGTGAGGTCGCTGCCACCGAATGGTGTATGGCCTGTGATACCACATCTGAGCCAATCAAAGCCCCACCATCTTGACCAACCCTGTGAAGCACTTGATGAATCGTAGTCGATAGCCTTGTGGTAGTTAGCGTTTGATTTCCAGTTATAATACTCTTTCATAGCAGCGTCTTTACCGCCGAAAGAAGACTTGAACTGACCGAAGTTGTACTCGTTCATATCGTAGATTGTGTTATATCCAGGGTGGTTCATAACGATATCGAGTACGATACGGATGCCGTGTTCGTGAGCTGTGTCAACCATCTGTTTGAATTCCTGAGCAGTACCGAAGTTTGCGTCAGTCTGTGTGTAGTCCATAGCATAGTAGCCGTGGTAAGCGTAGTGCTTAACAGAGTTTGACTTACCTTCGTTTACGATAACATAACCGTGAATCTGCTCGTAAGGAGCTGAAATCCAGAGTGCGTTAACGCCGAGGTCATCAAAGTAACCTTCGTTAATTTTCTTAGTAATACCAGCAAAGTCACCGCCGTGGAATGTTGCAACATCAGAGTTGAGCATATTGCTTGTTACAACAGAGCCGTCCTGGTTAATAAGACGGTTGTAAGAGTGGTCGTTTGCTGTGTTGCCGTTGTAGAAACGGTCAGTAAGCAGGAAGTACACCGAAGCGTTATCCCATGAGAAACTGTCCGCACTAGTAACAGCGCTTGTTTCAGCTGTGTCTGTTTCTGCAGCGAAAACCTGTGTTGTTGCAAGTACAGTGAACATAGATGCAACCATTACAACAGCTAGCAGAAGAGACAAAGTTCTTTTGAAGTTTTTCACATCAATCTTCCTTTCAAAAAAATAATGGATATTGCCATTTCAGGCAACCAAAATATCCTAGTTTAATTATAGGTCTTTTAAATAAAATAATAAATACATAATATAGACAAAAATCCGACAAAAATAATGTGCATTTTTACGCGTATTAACAGCATTTTTTCAAAGTGTTCAGTAAGCTTATATTCAAAAAAACAAAACAAAAGGCATAGTGCACAAACGAAAGTAAAAAATCTTGTGCACAATGACCTTAAACGATGTAAATTTGTATAAAATAGGGCTCTTTTTGATATGAAAAATGCCTGTTTCTTTATCGTGTACTACAAAAAGTCGAAAAATCTTTTGTGACAGATGTATATAGTGTAAAAATTACGCTTTTAAGATGGAAAAATCAGGTGTATATAATAGTATATAAAATTCGTTGACAAACAGAAAAGTTGATAATATAATCTATTGTGACTAAATTTGCATTTGTCAATATAAGGATTGGGGGTAGAAAGTTGGACAAGAAAACAATTGTGTCCCTTCGAAATATCTTCTTTGATTACGGTAATGAAGTAATACTTAACGGTATTGACCTTGACATTTATGACAAGGAGTTTATCACACTTTTAGGCCCGTCGGGCTGTGGTAAAACTACTACGCTTCGTATTATCGGCGGTTTTATCGAGCCGAAAAGTGGCGATGTGTTCTTTGATGAAGAACGCATAAACGACCTGCCACCTCACAAGCGAAATGTAAACACGGTGTTCCAGAAGTACGCTTTGTTCCCACATCTTAATGTTTACGATAATATCGCTTTTGGACTTCGACTTAAGAAGATGTCAAAAGCTGAAATAGAAAACAAAGTCAAGCATATGCTAGCTATCGTCGACCTCAAAGGTTACGAAAAGCGTAAGATTAACAACCTCTCCGGTGGTCAGCAGCAGCGTGTCGCAATCGCGCGCGCTCTTGTGTGCGACCCTGAGGTAGTCCTGCTTGACGAACCACTCGGCGCACTTGACCTCAAACTGCGTAAGGATATGCAGATTGAGCTTAAGAAAATCCAGCAGAAAACGAAAAAAACCTTCGTTTATGTAACTCACGATCAGGAAGAAGCGCTTACAATGAGTGACCGAGTTGTTGTTATGAATAACGGCTCTATCGCACAGATTGGTACTCCTACAGATATCTACAACGAGCCTGCTAACGCATTCGTCGCTGACTTTATCGGTGAAGCTAACATCATCAACGGCGTTATGCTCGATGACTGCAGAGTTAATATCTTAGGTCACGAGATTCCTTGTGTAGATAAGGGCTTCGGCGTTAATACTCCTGTTGATGTTGTTATCCGTCCTGAGGATATCGAGGTTGTTTCACCTGATGATGCTCAGCTCGTTGGTACTGTAGAGGACACGATCTTCAAGGGCGTTCACTATGAAATGAGCGTTAAGTGTAACAAGTGTCAGTGGATTATCCACTCTACAGTTGCACAGAAAGTCGGCTCGACTATCGGTATGACCGTTGCTCCTGATAATATCCACATTATGAGAAAGATGTTCTTCTTACCGAACAACGAGATTTTCGCGACAGTACTTAGTAGCGACGCTGAAGAAAACACAATCACTATTGATATCGAAGGTAACGAGATTGAAGTACCTAATACATACTACGAAGAGGGCACAAAGCTTCACATTATCTTACCGCCAACTGGCTTGCATATTGCAGGCGATGGTGTCGGTGACCTCGACGAAGTATTTATCGAGTCGGTTATCTGGAAGGGTGAACACAACGAAATTATCCTCGAATCCGACGAGAGAAAATGGCTTATGCAGTCTGATCAGGACGAACAGGTTGCAACCTATGTTCCTATCAGCTTTGATTTCTCAAAGGCTACTTTTGAAGTGGTAGAAGAGGAAGGAGAAGCCGATGAAAACTAAAAAGACAGCATATCCGTACCTTTTGTGGATGCTTCTTTTTACTATCGTTCCTATAGCGATGGTTGTCTACTACGCTTTTACCGATGAGAGCGGAAATTTCACCTTGCAGATGTTCGTAAGCGCGTCTGACTATTCGCAGGTTTTTCTTTATTCGCTGTGGATTGCGCTTATTTCTACATTTATCTGTCTTGTGCTCGCTTATCCGCTGAGCTTTATGATTTCGCGATGCGAAGAGCACAAACAGAGTATGATTATCATGTTCATCATGGTTCCGATGTGGATGAATTTCCTGCTTCGAATTTACGCGTGGGTTCTGATTTTACAGAATCACGGACCGCTTGATATGATGCTTAACTTCATCGGCATTGACATAAATCTTATCGGCAACTCGGGTGCGACTATACTCGGTATGGTTTACGAGTTTCTGCCGTTTATGATTTTACCTATCCACACGGTAATGAGCAAAATTGACAACTCTCTTATTGAAGCTGCACAGGATTTAGGTGCGAGCAAATTTTATGTATTCAAAAATGTTATTCTTCCATTGTCAGTGCCAGGTATTATCTCGGGCGTGACTATGGTTTTCGTGCCTACAGCGAGCACATTCTTAGTTGCTCAGTATTTAGGCGGCACACAGTTTATGATTGGTGACGTTATCGAGCGAGTATTCCAGTCCGACCACCATACAGGCTCGGCTATTGCGCTTGTTCTGATGATTGTTATTTTAGGCTTCCTTGTGTTTATGAACAGATTCGGTGATGAGGAGGCGGTTGGTGTATGAAGAAGTTTTCACAGAAGATTTACTTCGGTCTTATTATGGCGTTTTTATATCTGCCGCTTATTTATCTTATCGCGTATTCGTTCAACGATGGAAAAACCTCTGTTTGGAAAGGCTTCACTCTTAAGTGGTACGTAGCACTTTTTCAGGATACACAGATTATGCACAGCCTCTACAACACCTTGCTTGTAGCGGTTCTAGCGGCACTTTTTGCTACAATACTCGGAACGCTTGCGGCTATCGGTATTCACAACTTCAGAGGTGGATTCAGAAGCGTTGTGCAGAACGTCTCTAACATTCCTATTATCAATCCTGAGATAGTAACCGGTGTTTCGCTTATGCTTTTGTTTACTATGGCAGGTACTATGCTCGGTTTTGAAATGGGTTTTGTGACAGTGCTTTTAGCACACATCGGCTTCTGTACTCCGTATGTAATATTAAACGTAACACCACGACTAAAGCGAATGGATGCAAGTATCTACGAAGCGGCACTCGACCTTGGATGTAGCCCGATAAAGGCGTTCTTCAAGGTTGTGCTTCCAGAGATTATGCCGGGTATTTTCTCCGGTATGCTTATCAGCTTTACTTACTCACTTGATGACTTTGTTATCACTTACTTTACACGCGGCAGTAAATTCCAGACTCTGCCGATTCAGATTTATACAATGACACACCAGCGTATAAATCCTAAAGCAAACGCACTTTCTGCGTTGCTTTTTGTGACTATTCTGCTTATTCTGATTGTTATCAACATAAGAGCAAGCAAGGAGAGCAAAGCACAGAAAGCTCACGTCTAAATTATTTTGGAGAGAAAAATGAAAAAGATTTTATGCGTTATTTTATGTCTTCTTATGCTTAGTTTACCGCTGCTTCTTTCGGGATGCGAAAACGGTCTTGGCGGTTATGAGGGCGAAATCAATGTATATAACTGGGGCGAGTATATCTCTAACGGCGATGATGGTACCTTAGATGTTATCGAAGAGTTTGAAAAGAGATATAACATCAAAGTCAATTACACAAATTTTGAGACAAACGAAGAGCTCTATAATATCTTGTCGAATTCTAACTCTTCCTACGATGTTATCATCCCGTCTGACTATATGGTCAGTAAATTAAGGGAAGAGGGAATGCTCGAAAAAATCGACTTTGAGAACATCCCTAACTACAAATATATAATGGACAGATACAAGACTTCTTCTTACGACCCTAGTGGCGAGTATTCCGTGCCGTATTCATGGTGCGTAGTGGCACTGGGATATAACAAAAAGATGATAGAAGAAGGCAAGGTAACTGGCTTTTCTGACTTGTGGAATGAGGATTACGCAGGAAAAATCCTGATGTTTAACAACTCTCGTGACGCGATGGCGATTTCGATGCAGTTGTGTGACCCGCCGATAAATCCGGGTTCAGAAACTTTCACAAAAGAAGATATAGACAGAGCAACACAAAAGCTCGTTGAACAGAAGCCTCTTCTTAAGAAGTACGTTATGGATCAGGTTTTCACCGAAATGGAAAGCTCACAGGCGGCTATCACTCCGTACTACGCCGGTGATATCTACACGATGGTGCTCAACAATCCTGACCTGACATATTGTCTGCCGAAAGAGGGCTCGAACCTCTTTGTAGACGCGATGTGTATTCCTACCTGTTGTCAGAACAAAGAGTACGCCGAACTGTTCATCAACTTTATGTGCGAGCCTGAAGTAGCTCTCGCAAACGCTGAGTACATCGGCTACGCAACGCCTAACGAAGCGGCTCACGATATGCTTGACGATGAGATTAAGAACTGCGAGCTTATTTATCCGCCTGAGGAGTACCTCGAAAAATGCTACACATTTTCGAATATTCCGTCTGACGTTTACGTCTATATGCAGGAAAAATTCGTAAAAGCGTGCTCGTCGTCTGCAGAAATCACCGATATGGGCGAGACCGATACGGGTAACAAAATTATTTACACGATTATCGTGTGTATTTTGCTCGCCGCTATTATTATCGCGACTATTACTATGCTTACGATGAATATAGTTCGTGCTGTAAAAAATCGTGGAAAAATTCAGAAACATTAAGAGAAAAAATAAGACCTCGTAGGTGTAAGCCTTACGAGGTCTTTTTTGTGTTACTTTTCAATTGCTTTGAGCTGACGTGCGTTTTCGTCGTCGAGGTCGTTCTCGATTGCGATTTTACGCAGGATATTCTTCATCGTTTTGTCAAGCGCTTTGTCCTTTGTGTAATCAGCAGGGAAGATGTAGTCGACTCTGTCTTCAATTAAAAGTTGCTCGACTTTTTCTTTGTTAAGGTCGGTGTAAACAGCGATTGAGTGACCGCCGTACGCTTTCATCATTTTCATACACGGAACATCAGACAAACCATCGCCGATGTAAACCATATTAGTGAAAGGAACGCGTTTTGAATCGTCAGGCATCGAGCGGTTTAAGTCGACGTCGTTTGCGACATCGAGAACACCTTTGTTGATACGATAAACAAACTGAGTTTTGTTTGTGTAGTTTACTGCGGTTTTCGGCCACACAGCGTGGCCTGTTTCGTCGTAGTAAAACTCACACGCAAAAATCTCCTTGAACTTATCGCTGATACCCGAGCCCTCGATAATTTCTTTTAAGCCCGATGAAATTATGTAGTGTTCAACGCTTACGCCGACAATCGCGCCGTACTGATTTACTCTGTCAAACCATTCTTTAACACCGGGGTAAAGCTCGATGTCTTTGCCGTTTTTGACTAAAGTGTCGCGCAAAAGCGGGATGTTCTTTTCTCTGGACTTTTTCACCATCGTGTACATATACGCGAGTATCGAGTCCATGTGTTCGTCAAAGCCGAATCCGTTTGCAGCAGCCCAAAAATCCGAAGATGTCATCGATAAACTCGGTATAAAGTTGTAGTCCTGCATGTCTTTTGTACACAGTGTTTTGTCGAAGTCGTACATTATAGCGACAATAGGTTTATCTGACATCTTAATTTCCTTTCAAGAAAAACAAATAATTCTAATTAAGAAAAATATTAATACTTTTCAATTTCGATGTACTCGATGATAACATCATCAAGTGGTCTGTCGGAATAGTCAGTGCTTACAGCAGCGATAGCGACAACAACATCCATGCCCTCGTAAACCCAACCGAATACTGTGTAACCGCCGTCGAGGTATGTGTTGTCTGCGTGGTTCTGGTTGATGTAGAACTGGCTACCGTTTGTGTCAGGGCCGGCGTTAGCCATAGCAACAGAACCTCTTACGTTTGAAGCGTACTCGGAAACTTCGTTAGGGAACTCTACGCCGTAAGCAGAAGCACCGCCTGTGCCATTGAAGTTTGTGTAGTCACCGCACTGAATCATAAAGTTGTTGATAACTCTGTGGAAGATAGTTTTGTCGTATCTGCCTTCTTTAGCGAGTGCAACAAAGCTGTTTGTAGCGAGTGGAGCGATTTCATCTAAGAATCTCATTTTGATATCGCCCATATTTGTGTGAATAATAGCAACAGTTTCACCTTTTTCAGGGTCACGAGTTGCGTAATCGTCATCAACAACAGGATCAGTAACTCTCTGAATGTCATTGATGTTTAAAATTGCGTCTGTAGGTTTTGCTTCGTAAGTCATTTCATTGTCTCCTTTTTCGGCTTCTACGCCACCTTGTAATTCCGTAGTGCCTGTGAAAACCTTGTCATCGCCACAGCCTGAAAGTGTAGCAACACACATCAGAAGCACTAACGCTAAAACAATAATCTTTTTCATTTTTATTATCCTTTCTGTAAAAGACTATTATGATTTTAATATATATCCTCTTTATTTTCAAGTGCCTGAGCAAAATTTCAAACATTGTTCACTATTTATGTTTGCATATATGGTAATATGTGGGCATAAACATCTATCAGTACAAAAGTATAGGGAGGATGTAAAATGACACGATATTTACCTGAGGGTAAATTGATAAACGAAAAAGACAACGAGAGGATAATAAGCTCTCTGTCTCTTTTAAAAGAAGCACAGCTTAATAAAACTATTCTCGAAGCAAAAGCTGTTATATGCGACAATCAGCATAATTTGATTGTCGACTTAGGCGGTATGAAAGGTGTTATTCCCAGGGTTGAGGGGGCACTCGGCATAAAAGAGGGAACGGTCAGGGATATCGCGGTTATCTCAAGGGTCAACCGACCTGTGTGTTTTATCGTTACCGATTTTACTGAGGAAAATGGTGAAATTGTAGCTGTTTTGTCGCGAGCACAAGCACAGCAGATGTGTGTCGACAACTATGTTGATAAGCTGAATTCAGGTGATGTAATCGACGCCAGAATAACACATCTCGAGAGTTTCGGTGCGTTTGCTGATATCGGTTGCGGAGTTGTTTCGCTTATGCCGATAGACGCGATTTCGGTGTCGCGTATTGAACACCCGAAAGAGCGGTTTTCTGTCGGTATGGATATAAAAGCCGTAGTGCGTTCTAAGGAAAACTCTCGTGTGAGCTTAAGCCACAAAGAGCTTTTAGGTACGT
The DNA here is from genome assembly GCA_045532065.1 of Ruminococcus sp. Lineage (GTDB taxonomy): Bacteria > Bacillota > Clostridia > Oscillospirales > Acutalibacteraceae > Ruminococcoides. The sequence continues at coordinate 17,965 of JAZSFG010000140.1, forward strand.
GGCAGGAAAACGCCGATATGTTTATGCAGGGTGAAACTGTGTCGGGTATAATACGCTCGGTCGAAAATTACGGCATATTTGTCGAGCTTGCACCTAATATTGCAGGACTCGCAGAGCTAAAAGATGACGTAGAAGTAGGTCAGCAGGCGAGTGTTTACATAAAGAGTATTATCCCGTCGAAAATGAAGATAAAACTCATCATCGTTGACTCTTTCTTCGATGAAAAACAGACAACTCCGATTAAGTATTTTTACGACGGCGACCATATCGATGAGTTTTACTACTCACCACCTGAGTGTAAAAAACAGATTTTTACCCAGTTTTAAAAGTGCGTTGACTATTTTAAATTGCGGTGTTAAGATAAGGATATAAAAAGCACAGGAGTTAACTATGGATTCAATTATCAACATATTGATTTTACTCGTCGCGAGCGTTTCGCTTGTGGTCGGTATAATTGCTTTAATTTTAATTCTGAAAAAGAATAATTCTAAACCTGATATGACTGAATTTTACGAAAAAAACGCACAGCAACTTTCGTCAGTTCGACAGGAACTCGTGCAGTCAACACAGCAATCGGTCAAAAATATGGGCGATATGATTGCGCTTAATCAGCAGAATTTCGCACAGACACAGACAGAAAACTCGAAGGCTATCGAAGAACGACTCAAAACATTTGCTCTTGAGAACGAACAAAAACTCGAGCTTATCCGTCGTAGTGTTGAACAGAAATTAAGTTACATTCAGGAAGATAACAACAAACAGCTCGAAAAAATGCGACAGACTGTCGACGAAAAACTTCAGCAGACACTCGAAGATAAGATGAACAGATCGTTCGCACTTGTTTCTGAAAGACTCGAACAGGTGTACAAGGGACTGGGTGAGATGCAGAGTCTTGCATCAGGTGTCGGCGACCTTAAAAAGGTGCTTTCTAACGTAAAAACCCGAGGTATCTTAGGTGAAATTCAGCTTTCGTCTATTTTGAAGGAGATTCTCGCACCTGAACAGTTCGAGGAAAACGTTGCGACCAAAAGCGGCTCACGCGATGTAGTAGAATTCGCGGTGAAACTCCCTGCTGATGACAATGGTTTTATCTATTTACCTATCGACTCGAAGTTTCCTGGTGATACTTTTATGCAGCTCAGAGATGCTTACGACAGTGGCTCTAAAGAAGCTGTGGACGCTGCCGCAAAAGCGCTGATTACTACCATCAAAAAGGAAGCAAAAGACATCCACGATAAGTACATCGACCCACCTAACACTACCGAGTTTGCTATAATGTTCTTGCCTTTCGAGGGACTTTACAGCGAAGTTGTAAACCGCGGTATGGTCGAGGTTTTACAGCGTGATTATAAAGTGAATATCGCAGGTCCTAGCACAATGGCGGCTTTACTTAACAGCATCCAGATGGGTTTTAAGACCTTAGCTGTACAAAAGCGCAGTGCCGAAGTATGGGAGGTGCTCGGCTCTGTTAAGAAAGAGTTCGACTCCTTTGCTGACGTGCTTTCAAAAGCTCAACAGCACATCAATCTCGTCACAAAAGACCTCGATACACTAGCCGGTGTACGCACACGTCAGATTCAGCGAAAGTTAAATGCTGTGCAGAGCATCGACGCTCCTGTTTCTGATATCCCTCTTTTAGAGGAAGAATAACTGAATTAAAAAACACCCCTTTGGTAATACTTATCATAAGTGATACCAAGGGGGATTTTTATTGCAATATAATAAAGTCGAAATCTGCGGAGTAAACACAACACAGCTGACAGTTTTGTCAGAAAAAGAAAAGCGCGAGCTTATCTCTGTTATCCGAAACGGCAGCAAAAAAGAGGCAAAAGCCGCACGAGAAAAAATGATTAACGGAAATCTGCGACTTGTGCTTTCAGTTATTCAGCGTTTCGTAAACCGAGGTGAAAACGCAGACGATTTGTTTCAGGTCGGCGTAATCGGGCTTATAAAAGCTATTGATAATTTTGATTTATCACTCGATGTTCGCTTTTCTACCTATGGCGTTCCGATGGTGTGTGGAGAACTGCGACGTTATCTCAGAGATAACAACTCGGTGCGTGTGTCACGCTCGATGAGAGATACTGCCTACCACGCGATGCAGATAAAAGAAGAGTTAACTATAAAAAACGGAAAAGAGCCTACTGTCGAAGAAATAGCTAAGGTGATGGAAGTCGAAAAAGAAACTGTCGTTTTGGCACTCGAAGCGATTGTCGAGCCTGTCTCTCTGTACGAGCCTGTTTTTTCTGAAGGTAACGACACAATCTATGTGATGGATCAGGTAGGCGATAAGGTTGATGACAACGACTGGCTGGACGAAATTGCGATAAAAGAAGCGATACGAAAGTTATCAGCAAGAGAAAAGAAGATTTTAGCTTTGCGGTATTTCAAAGGCAAAACCCAGATGGAAGTAGCGCAGGAAATCGGCATAAGTCAGGCGCAGGTCAGCCGAATCGAAAAAGGTGCACTTGATAATATAAAGCGTGAGATATAAAAAAGCACAGTCAGAAATGACTGTGCTTTTCATTATGCGTTTTTTACTTTTTAGCTTTCTTAGCAACAAGGAACTTGAAGATAAGTGCAGCTAAAGCAGCGCCTGCTAAAGGAGCAACAATGAATACCCATAAATCAGAGAGAGCCTGACCGCCTGCTAAAACAGCAGGGCCGAAGCTTCTTGCAGGGTTTACTGATGTACCTGTGAAGTGGATGCCGAAGATATGTACTAAAGTGAGTGTCAGACCGATAACAAGGCCTGCAGGCTTTTCGTACTCTTTCTTTGATGTAACACAAAGAATAACGAAAACGAAAATGAATGTCAGTACAACTTCGATAGCGAGAGATTTAACGATATCTCCCTGATACAGACCGTTCTGACCTAAGGCTTCGTTGCTGCCTGTGAAGAACCACAGCACACCCGCACCTGCAGTAGCACCTGCAAACTGTGCAACGATGTAAGTGATGAATTCAACAAATGTCATCTTGCCGCTTAAAAGCACTGCGAGTGACACGGCAGGGTTGATATGACAACCCGAAACCTGACCGATTGAATAGGCCATAGCAACAATCACAAGACCGAATGCAAGAGCTGTCATGAAGTACGCCATGTCAGGAGAGTCGGTCTGACAACCGAGGACTGATGCGGTACCGCACGCAAACAGCACTAAAGTGAATGTGCCGATGAATTCTGCGAAAAACTTTTTCATACTTTCACCTCTTATAAATATTTATATTCAGAATTATCCTATGTTTGTAAACTTTAGATAATTCCAGTATAACCTGCTATTATGCCCGCAACAGCCGATAAAGCTATGATGATAATCGGGCTTGTTTTCTTGTACAAAAGTAAAAACAGCATAATTGCAAATACAACAATTGAAAACCAGAATGAAGATGTTACAAATGCAGATGTTGTAAATCCGTTTGCGAAGAAAACCTCGAGTGCGATTGAAATAACAGCCGCCGCAATAAGTCCGACGACAGTCGATTTAAGTCCGAACATCGCACCTTTTACGAGCTTGCTTTCTTTGAATTTATCGTAGATTTTAGCGATAATAATGATGATTAAAAATGCGGGAAGTACAACGCCTACTGTTGCACACAATGCGCCTAGTATACCACCTAAAAATCCGTTTTCAGCCGCACCGACCTGTGAGCCGATGTAGGTTGAGATGTTCACCGCGAAAGCACCCGGAGTGGACTCCGAAACAGCGATAAAGTCGATTAATTCCTGATTTGTCAGCCATTCGTGTCTGAGTACGGTTTCCTGAATAAACGGAATCATCGCGTAACCGCCACCAAAGGTGAATGCGCCGATTTTTAAGAATTCGAGAAATAAAATAAGGTACGTCATTTAAGCTCTTTACCTCTCTTTCTCGCGATAAGTGAAGCGATAATTCCTACCACAGCACTCGATAAAATAATAACGAGCACGTTGGTTGAAAAGAGAGTAACAAGCACAAACGAAAGAGCCATAATGATGTACGCGAGAATGTGCTTAGGAGCTTTTTTGAACATCGAGATAACAGCTTTTATGATGAGTGCGAGCACACCCGCTCTGATACCTGTAAAAGCGTATTTTACGATGTTATATTCGCTGAATTGTTTTAAAAAAACAGAGATTACGTAGATGATGACAAACGAAGGTGCTACTACGCCTAAGGTCGCGAAAAACGCACCGAGAATTCCTGCTACCTTGTATCCTATGAAAGACGCTGCGCATATAGCAATAGGACCGGGCGTTGACTCGGAAATCGCGATAACATCGAGCAGGTCTTCGCCGCTTATCCACTTTCTTCTTTTAGATGTTTCTTCTTCGATAATCGGAATCATCGCGTAGCCGCCGCCGAAAGTCACAACGCCGATTTTCATAAAAGATAAAAGCAGCTGTAAACACAGCTTGAGTGTTTTATTCATATCAGTTTTGTTTCCTTACAATTTTATAGTCATCGCTGAATTTAAAGTAACTGCAGTTGTCGAGCGACGATTGCATAAATCTTGCCATATCGTCCTCGTCGAGGTTTACCATACACTCGTAGCAGTCGTAGTATTCGTTATATATGTAGTATGCACAGAATTCGCAGTTAGATTTAGCCATAATATCACCGTCGTATTAAAGTGGATTTTAAAAATTATATCGGAGCAAGAACGCCGAACACATTTCTGACAATAAAGTAAATGACGCATAGCACAAGAGCGACGATTGCCCAGAAAGTAGTGTTGAGTGAAAAAGGTGCTTTTTTGCCGAACACCTTGAACAAAAACTCAATGTATAGCCATATTGAGACAATTATGCTCAGTAAGCAGAAGATATTTTGTCTGAGTGAAAGTAATATATCTCCGTGAAATAACGCCGTAAAAGCTCGTGTCATACCACATCCCGGACAGTGGATATGCAAAAAATTATAAATCGGACACCCCGGATAAAGATGTGCGTATTGTGACACGAATTTTCCGACGAAAAATAACACAGGAACAAGAACAAAGGGGAGAATAATATATATGCATTTTTCTAATTTAGAATATTTTTTCATACTTTAAGTGGATTTAATCATTGGTGGTTTTATTAACTGTTTTTTATCAAACGACGTATCGTTTTCAAATTAGTTTTATTGTATCATTTGTTTTGCGACAATACAAGAGATTTTTATTACAGAAGTTTGCTTATGTGAGCTTTTATTTGCGTATAAACTATTGAATAACAAGTTGTGCTGTGGTATAATCAAACTAATTGTAATATGAGATATTATGTCTATTTGGAAATGAGGTTATTATATGGCTATAAAGGTAACTCTTCTTGCGCACACTCCGATGCCACAGCAGACTGTTGCTATGGCGGCTAAGCTGTGTTACAGCGCAACAGACATTGAGAATATCAAAGAAGGTCTTTCAGAAGAAAAAACTGTTGAATTTTTAGATATGCTTTCGGAACTCGGCCACGCGAGCCCTGTTGAACACGCTACTTTTACTTTCGGCGTTGAGGGAATATCGCGTGCTTGTTCACACCAGCTCGTACGTCACCGTATCGCGTCGTACTCACAGCAGTCACAGCGTTATGTTGACGGTACTAACTTTGAGTTTGTGACACCTCCTGAAATCGAGAAAAACGAGAAAGCGTATGAAGCGTACAAGAAAGTTATCGATATGCAGGAAGTTGCGTATGCAGAAATCAGGGACGCTTTAGTTGTCGGTTATATTAAGGAAAATTCCGATAAAGAATTAAACGGCACTGACGAAGAGATAATGAATAGCTTTAAAGAAGAGAACAAAGCGTTATTCAATAAATACCTTAAACTTGCTAACGAGGATGCTCGTTTTGTTCTCCCTAATGCCTGCACTACAAAGATTGTGTGCACATTTAACGTTAGAAGCTTAAACAACTTCTTTGACCACCGTTGCTGTAATCGTGCACAGTGGGAAATCAGAGAAGTTGCACAGCAGATGCTCACTCTTTGTAAAGAGGTAGCGCCTGCTCTGTTTAAAAATTCAGGTCCGCGTTGTATCCGCGGTGCGTGTCCTGAAGGCAGAATGACATGTGGTAAAATAAAGGAAGTCAGAGAAAAATATGGCAAGTAAACTTATTGTAATAGAAGGATTAGACGGTAGCGGAAAAGGTACTCAGTCAGCACTTGTTGCACAGACTCTTACTGACAGAGGCTTTAAGGTGAAAAAGCTCACTTTTCCTGATTACGACAGCCCTACTTCATCTTTAGTGAAAATGTATTTAGGCGGTGAGCTCGGCGATACTCCTGACGACGTAAACGCTTACGCAGCATCATCTTTTTACGCGGTTGACCGTGTTGCTTCTTTCATAAAAAGCTGGAAAAAAGACTACGAAGAGTGCGACTATATAGTTGCTGACCGTTATGTTACATCTAACATCATTTACCAGATGTCAAAGGTAGATGACAGCGAGCGCGACGAGTATATACAGTGGTGTGAGGACTACGAGTACAATAAGCTCAAAGTCCCTAAGCCTGATGTAGTTGTCTATCTCGATGTACCGCCACACGTTTCACAGAAACTGATGAGTGGCAGATACAACGGTGACGAAAGCAAAAAGGATATTCACGAAAAGAATATGAATTTCCTTTTGTCGTGCAGAAAAAGTGCTCTTTACGCTTTGGAAAAACTTAACTGGGAACATCTTATGTGTGCTGATGGTGACACTATGAAGAGTATAGAAACTATCACACAGCAGATACTTGATATTATAGATACAAAGCTTTAATTAAAAGAAGGAAAGCTTATATGCTTGATTTTTACACCCCGACGCTTGATGATAAAAACTGGATAACAGAAATTACCGAAAGCTGTGGACAAATAGGCTGTGACGTTTCGTTTGCGACAACTTATCTGTGGCGAAACAAGTACGACATCAGAGTTGCTAAATTTAACGACACTCTGTTTAAAGCGTACTTCAGCGCTGACGGCGTGATGGGCTATTCTTTTCCTGTAGGAAAAATGTCGCCGAAAGATGCTCTTGAAGTTTTAATGCAGGACGCTAAAGAGAGAGACCAGAAGGTGCTTATTGGTATGCTTAATAAAACTAACGCCGAGATACTGTCTCACCTGTATCCTGATGTTTTCGAGTTTACTGAGGAGCGCAACAGCGCTGACTATATTTACAGCCGCGAAAATTTAGCTACCCTTGCGGGGAAAAAGTTCCACGCAAAGCGCAACCACATCTCGAAGTTTATGCGTAACAATCCTGATTTTTTATACAAAGAGCTTGACGGCTCTAATATTGAGGATGCGTACTTTGTTGCCCACAAGTGGCATATGCAGAATGATTCCGATAAAAGCGAGCTTTACGCTATTCGCGAAGCGCTTGATAATTTAGAGGAGCTTTCACTTTTTGGCGGTGTGCTTTATGTAAACTCCCGACCTGTTGCGATGACCATCGGTTCGAGAATTAATCAGAGCGTATGTGATGTAAACTTCGAAAAAGCTGTTGATGTCGACGGCGCATACGCTGTTATCAATAACGAATTCGCGAAAGCTCACAGTGAGTTTTTGCAGTTTAATCGTGAAGAAGATTTGGGGCTTGAGGGACTCAGAAAATCGAAGCTTTCCTATAATCCCGATAAAATTCTTATGAAATATACAGCCACTATGAAGTGAGTGGGAGGTCAATATGATATATTGTTTTTTAGCAAACGGATTCGAAGAAATCGAAGCTTTAGCTACTGTTGATATTCTGCGTCGTGCACAGCTTGATGTTAAAACAGTATCGATGAACGACGATTTATTTGTTGTGGGTTCACACGATATAACTGTTAAAGCTGATATGAAAGCCACTGACTTTGATATGACTATGAGTGATGTCACGGGCGCTGTTTATCCTGGCGGTATGCCGGGTGCTGAGACACTCTCAACTGGTGAAAACAAATTACCTGTAAATGTCGCTCGCTACTGTGTTGAAAATGATATTTTAGTAGGAGCTATCTGTGCTGCACCGATAGTGCTCGGCAGAATCGGACTTTTAAATAATAAAAACGCAACATGCTACCCTGGCTTTGAAAATGAGCTCGAGGGAGCAAACTACACAGGCAAAAAGGTCACAATTGATGGCAATATCGTCACAGGCAGAGGACCCGGTTGCTCGCTCGATTTTGCACTCGCTTTAGTTTCAAAGATTAAAGGCGAAGAAACAGCGCTTAATATAAGAAAGACGATGCAGTGCGATGAGTAAGGTGAAATTACGCGCTCAGCTTTTGCCAAAGCGCAGAAATATGGACAAAAATATCAAACGCGAGTTTGATTTAGAAATTCAAAGCCGCCTTCTAATGACAGAAGAATACCGAAAATGCGATACTGTTCTCGTTTACGTTTCAACTGATGATGAAATTGACACAAAAGGTATTATTAACGCTGCTTTTGCTAACAAAAAGCGCGTTGCTGTTCCTGTTACAAACGAGGATTATTCGCTTACATTTTATTTTATAAATTCTCTTGAAGAATTAAAATCAGGACGATTTAATATACTTGAACCTGTGGATAAAACAGCAAAAGTGGAAGATTTTAGAAACAGCATCTGTGTTGTTCCTGCGCTGTGCTGTGATTTAGCGGGTAACCGCGTCGGCTACGGTAAAGGCTGTTACGACAGATTTTTAGAAAACTATAATGGCAAGAAAATCTGTCTTTGCTATGCTGACAACATTTTACCTGAGGTTGAGTGTGATAGCACCGACGTCAAGATGGATATTATCGTTTCAAATTTATATTTAAAATATACATAAACATTTCGGCTAAGCCGTAGAGAAGGAGGATAATTATGAGTGATAAAAGATACAGTAATTATTCCGATGATTCAATTGAAGATACAAGAAGAAAGAAAATCGACGAGTTCAAGCGTGGTTTTGACAAAAGTGTTATGAGCGACGACTATGATGTTGAAGAAACATCAGTTCACGAGTACAAAAGCGACGATTCTTACGTAGGCTACAGCAGAAACAGCTCGAGCCTCAAGCGTCGCAAGTCAAACGAGATTAACTCCTACAGCGACTCTGACACAAAGCGTAGAATCGAGCGTGAATCGAAAAAAGCACTTAAACAGCAGAGTAAGCAGGATAAGCGTATCGAGAAGAACAAGGCGCGTCGTAACCAGAAATTGTTCAAGTGGGTGTGGTTTGCAATGGTACTCATTATGGGTATCGTGCTGTCACAGGTTCTGCTTGTCGGTGTTGGTGATATGCTCGCTATTTCTCGTGAAGAAAATCCACAGATTGTACAGGTGAGTGTTCCTGACGATGCTACTATCGAAGAAATCGCTGATATTCTCTACGAGAACAAGGTTATTAACCAGCCGAAGTTCTTTATTCTGTACGCTAATATCACTACTGAAGAGGAGTATTTCCGTCAGGGTGAGTACAAAATCGAGACCGATAAGGACTACGAAGCTATAATAAACTTTTTGCAGAGTAACGTTAACCGTACCGATATCGTAACTGTACAGATTACTGAAGGTATGAACGTGCTCGAAATCTCGAACAAGCTCTATGACGAAGGTGTCATCGAGGATATAAAAGAGTTTCAGGATGTCTGCAACAGCGATGTTTTTGACGAGGAATTCTCATTCATCGCTGAGCTTGAAGACGTTGATTCTCGTTATTATAAACTCGAGGGCTATCTTTTCCCTGATACCTACGATTTCTACCTTAACGAAGACCCTGATTCGGTTATCAGAAAGATGCTTAACAACTTCGAAAACCGACTTTATTACACAGAGGACAAGTATTTAGGTAGCTCAAAATCACACACTCTCGACGAGTATGTAGCAAAGAGCAAGTACTCGATGGACGAGATTATCACTATAGCTTCTATCATTCAGGCTGAGGCTGCTAACAATGAGGATATGTATTACATTTCGTCTATTCTTCACAACCGACTTGAAAACGGTGCTGAGAAGGGCGTTTCACAGCTCAACTGTGACTGTACTGTTTACTATCCTTATCGTGAGTACGACGACGTGCCTGATTCTATCCGTGACACATACGAAAGCACATATAATACAAACGAATTCTCGGGCTTACCTACAGGTCCTATCTGTAACCCGAGTTTAGAGGCTATTTTTGCTGCTATCAAACCGTACGATACAAACTACTACTTCTTCTGTCACGGTACCACTGACGATGGTTCAATTCCTTATTACGCAACAACATTAGAAGAACACAACTATAACTTAACTCTTATTGATTGATATGATTAGACCTGAAATTTTAGCTCCTAGCGGAGATATGGAATGCTTAGATGCAGCGCTTTCTTTCGGTGCTGATGCGGTGTACGTAGCCGGAAAGAATTTCGGTATGCGTACCGCGTCTAAGAATTTTTCTATAGAAGAATTAAAAACAGCTTGCGACAAAGCACACGCAGTAGGTAAGAAGCTCTACCTTACTTGTAACACCTTGCCTAGAAATGAAGATGTAGTTTCTATGCCTGAGTTTCTGATGGCAGCTGCTCAATGCTGTGTTGATGCGTTTATTATCGCTGACTTAGGCGTATTCGAAATGGCGAAAAAGTACGCACCTTCTGTTGAGCGTCACATCTCGACTCAAGGCGGTATTATAAACTACGAGAGTGCAAACGCGTGGTATAACTTAGGTGCATCGCGTGTTGTCCTTGCTCGCGAGATGACTTTAAGCGAAATTGCTGAAATGCGTGCGAAAATCCCTGCTGATTTAGAAATCGAGTGCTTTGTACACGGTGCTATGTGCGTGTCCTTTTCTGGCAGATGTCTGATTTCTTCCTTTATGACCGGCAGAGACGCAAATAGAGGCGACTGTGCACAGCCGTGTCGATGGAAGTACCATCTGTATGAAGAAAACAGAGAGGGTCAGTTTTTCCCTGTAATCGAAGAAAACGGTGGTACATACCTTTATAACTCTCGTGATTTGTGTATGATTGACCACATCGATGAGCTCTGTAAAGCTGGTATCAGCAGTTTTAAAATCGAAGGAAGAGCGAAATCCGCTTACTACACAGCGGTAACAACTAACGCTTATCGTCACGCGCTTGATGAGTATATGAAAGCGCCTGATGGCTTTAAAACCCCTTCGTGGATTAAAGAAGAACTCGAGAAAATCTCGCACCGTGAATATTCAACGGGCTTTTTCTTCGGTACAGAACCTGGACAGACTACACAGCACGGTGGTTATATCCGCCACTATAATCAGGTTGCTGTGTGCGAGGAATATAAAGACGGTGTTGCTACTATCACTCAGCGTAATAAGTTTTTCTCTGGTGACACTCTGGATGTACTTCCGCCAAGCGGTATATCTTTTGAAGTAGTAGCGAAAAAACTCATAAACGAGTATGGTGAAGAAGTCGAGTCTGCACCACACGCTATGCAAAAGCTTTTTATGCACGTGGATAAAGAAATCCCTGCAGGTTCTGTTATCAGGAAGAAGTTATGATTTGATTTTACAAAAGGGCACTTTATGTGCCCTTGCTTTTTTGAGGTTACTATGGAAAATACGATAAAAAAGAGTGATTGGAAACTGGTGATGAAAACTTCATCAAAATCATCTTTGCCTATATTTATATATTGTGTACTAAACGTCCTTTTAATTGAGCTGTTAACCCCTTATATATTAAAAGTACTGAGACACAATGGCTTTATACTGACCGAAAATTTTGCTACGTTTTTTTGTTACATACTCATATACCTCGTTATACTTCCGATAGCGATGATTGTGTTTAGTTTAGTTTCCAAAAAAGAAAATAAAATCACTCTAAAAAGCGGATTCTGTATGCCGAAAAAATCTTTTCTTTGGATACTGAAATGGCTGTTGATTTCTTTTTCTATATCTATGATTGTTTCGTTATTCGGTACATTTATTCTTATTGCGATATCAGCTATCATAGGAGTTGATGTAACGGGTACAAGTATGTTTTTTGCATCAGCATCACTTTTGACAGTACCTACATATATAGTGGATACAGTTCCAACACTGCTTTTTGCTCCTATCATTGAAGAACTGTTATTCCGCGGTATTATTTATAAAAATGATGAGAAACTCGGCTGTATTTTTGCAAGCGTTACATCAAGCCTGCTTTTCGGCTTTTGGCATCAAACTACGTCACAGATCATCCTTGCATCAATTGTTGGCGTTGTTAGTTGCTATTTGTATAGGAAAACCGAGTCGATTTTTCCGTCAATGATTCTACATTTTCTGAATAATGTGAAATCAGTAATCGGGGTATTTATTTTGAAAGGAATGGGGATCAGCATCTTGTCTGATCTTGAGGTGTTCAATGAAGATATTATAACAGAGCATATGACAGAGGTTTTACTTTTGTTGCTTTTACTGCTCTTTGTCGTACTTTTGACAATTATTGGATTTGTGCTTTTAGTTATTACAATTGTAAAGAAAAAGATGGCGATAAAATCTGATGAGTCTGTCACCGTGCCGATAGATAAAACTGAAACAGAAATCTGTGAGACCAATACAGATGATTACGATATTATTGAAGAGCCAAATACTGTGGAAGATAAGATGTCGGGATTCAAAAAAGTTCTGTTGTATTATTGCTCACCGGTGACATTTGTTACATACTGCGTGTTGATTTACGGCTTGGTTATGCGAATTGTTTAACGAAATTTGCAAAAAATCTAACTGCAGATCGGTAATCCTATTGACAACTAAATAAAACATCCGTATAATTTAGAAGATATATATTTAGGCTGTGACAAGACGAGTAAAACATAAGTGATGTCAAAGAGAGAGAGCAGTAGGTGAGAGGCTCTCACACCACCGTTTTACAGCTACCTTTGAGCCTCTGTGTGAAAGCACGGCGTATTTTCTGCGTTAAAGAATATCAAGTGGGCGGTTTTTTTACCGTCAATTTGGGTGGTACCGCAGGTCAGCCTGTCCCATTTTCAGGGACAGGCGTTATTTTTTTATAATTTATTGTAGGGGATGGCGTCCTCGACATCCCGCAAAAGGAGATATTATTTATGCAGTGGACAGGTTTAAACGAGCTTAGAGAGAAATTTTTAAGCTTTATGGAATCAAAGGGACATCTTCGACTTTCTAGTTTCCCTCTTATTCCGAAAGACGACAATTCTTTACTTTTAATCAACTCTGGTATGGCACCGATGAAGAAGTACTTCACAGGCGAGATTACACCACCTAGAAAGCGTGTAACAACATGCCAGAAATGTATCCGTACACCTGATATCGAGCGTGTAGGTATCACTGCTCGTCACGGTACATATTTCGAGATGCTCGGTAACTTCTCATTTGGTGATTATTTTAAGCACGAAGCGACAGCCTGGGCTTGGGAGTTCTTTATAAAAGAGCTCGAAATGCCGGTTGAAAAGCTCTACGTTTCTATTTACGAAAACGACGACGAAGCTTACGACATCTGGACAAAAGAAATCGGCGTTGACCCATCACACATGGTAAGACTCGGAAAAGAAGATAACTTCTGGGAGCACGGCTCAGGTCCTTGCGGTCCTTGTTCTGAGATTTACTTTGACCGAGGTGAAGAAAAGGGCTGTGGCTCACCTTCCTGCGCTGTAGGTTGTGAATGTGACCGTTTCGTTGAGGTGTGGAACCTCGTATTTACACAGTTTGATTCTGACGGCAACGACAATTACACACCACTTGAACATCCAAACATCGACACAGGTATGGGTCTTGAGAGACTCGCTTGTGTAATGCAGGGCGTTGACAACCTTTTCCTTGTTGATACCGTGCAGAATATTATGAAGCACATTTCTGATATTGTCGGAGTGAAATACGGCGAAAGCGAGAAAACTGATATTTCTCTTCGCGTTATTACCGCCCATATCCGTTCTACTACATTTATGATTGCTGACGGCGTTATGCCATCAAACGAGGGCAGAGGCTATGTTTTAAGAAGACTTCTCCGTCGCGGTGCACGTCACGGTCGTTTGCTCGGCTATACAGAGCCTTTCCTTTACAAGATTTGCGAAACTGTTATCAAAGAAAACGCTTCTGCATATCCTGAGCTTGTTGAGAAGAAGGACTACATCACAAAGCTCATCAAAATTGAGGAAGAGAACTTCGCAAAAACAATCGATCAGGGTCTTTCGATGCTCCAGAGTATTATCGACGATGATTCTGTTACTATGCTTTCAGGTGAGGATGCGTTCAAATTAAACGATACATACGGCTTCCCGATTGACCTTACTCGGGAAATTTTAGAAGAAAAGGGTATCGAGGTTGACATCGAGCGTTTCAAGGTCCTTTTAGTTGAACAGAAAAAGCGTAGCCGTGCTGCTCGTAAAAACGCAGGTGCTGACGCTTGGGTATCAGACGCTACTGACCTTTCTGATATCGCAAAAACCGAGTTTATCGGCTACACAGACTATAAGAGTGACTCAAAAGTTTTAGCTATTATTAAAGACGGCGAGCGCGTTGACGAAGCTTACGCAGGTGAGAGCGTTGTTGTTGTTTTAGACAAAACACCTTTCTATGCTGAAAGCGGTGGTCAGATTGCCGATACAGGTGTTATCACAACTGATACAGCTAACATCACTGTCGATAACGTTTCTAAAGATAACAACGGTATCTTTATGCATATGTGCGAGATTTCTGAAGGTATGATTTCTGTATCTGACGAGGTTTCATGTGCTATTGATGCATCCCGTAGAGAGGATATCAAGCGTAACCACACAGCAGCTCACCTGCTTCAGGCGGCACTTAGAGAAGTGCTCGGTACACACGTACAGCAGGCAGGTCAGCTTGTAAGCGAAGACATCGTTCGTTTCGACTTTACACATTTCTCCGCACTTACTGCACAGGAGATTTTAGAGGTAGAAGAAAGAGTAAACGAGATGGTATTATCAGCAATCGAAGTTATATGCCGTGAGATGCCTATCGAAGAAGCTAAGAAGCTTGGCGCTATGGCGCTTTTCGGTGAGAAGTACGGCGATGTTGTACGTGT
>JAZSFG010000071.1:0-7667 GCA_045532065.1 Ruminococcus sp.
ATCGTCTGAAAAGATGATAAACCAATATTGACACGGTAACACCGAACAACATTCCTGCGAGCACGTCAGTCAGGAAATGCACGTAGTTATAAAGCCGTGAAAACGCGACTAAAAACGCAAGTAATAACAGAGGAATACCGAGCTTCTTGCTCCACAAAAACACAGATGTAGCCGCCGCAAAAGACGAGCTTGTGTGTCCTGACGGAAAGCTGAAACTCGTTGGACGCTTAATAAGCATCTCGATTTCCGTGTTTACGTTACACGGGCGGACACGACCGATAAGATTCTTAAGTCCGAATTCGCCGAGCAACAGCACGACGCCCATCGACAGTATCATAACAACACCGCAGACCCGACTTTTCTTAAAAAACAGCATCGGTACAGCGAACAAAAACCATATTATACCGCCCTCGCCTATCATACTCAGGAAAACCATCACCGAGTCAAGCCATGGCGCTCTTAAATTTTCCTGAATGAAATCGAGTACGGAAAAATCAATTTGGGTGATATATTCTATCATAGTTCCTCCATATATCTAATATTTAAATTATACCTAAAAATCACTATATATTCAAGAAAAATTTCAAGATTGACAAATTATTAACCGTGAGTTAAAGTTAAAAAAGAAAAGTGAGGGGATAATATGAAACTTATAATAGACAGAATCGAAGAAAACATCGCTGTAGCACAGCTCAGTTCAGGAGAGTGTGTCAACATTCCGAAAGTGCTCATAGAAGACGCACGCGAAGGTGACGCCATAGTCATCACTATAGAAAAGAAAACAAAAGAACAAGCAAGTGATACTCACTCCATCTTCGAGCGACTGAGAAACAAGTCGAACTAATACGGATAATAATTTCCACTTTTTGATTGACAAAGCCCGACTTACTAGCTATAATATACCTTGCTGACTAGGGGCCATTAGCTCAGTTGGTCAGAGCAACCGGCTCATAACCGGTTGGTCCGGGGTTCGAGTCCCTGATGGCCCACCAAAGAAGCAGTAGCGTTTTGTTGCTGCTTCTTTTTATTTGTCAGTTTTTTGTTACTACCTGACTTTTAATTTAAACAAAACAGAAATTAACCAAGAAAGAAGATATAGTATGACCGAAAATATCTATGACAACAAATCAGCTAAAAAAGTATTTTCCCGTATCGGTTTTTCTTTGTGCTTGATGCTTATAGTCGGCACTGTTTTTCAATTCCTATGGGTCACTATCCCGAGTATATTATTAGGAACAGAAAATTGGTTTACATCCTCATCATGGGGATTGTGGATTGGCTCTTTTGCTCCACTTTACCTTATCGCTATTCCTATGGGTGTGTTGATTCTTTACAAACTCCCTACCGAAAAACCTGAAAGACAGAAACTAAGTACACGACAGCTTTTGACCTTTATCCCGATGTGCATGTGTCTGATGTACGCAGGAAACCTGATCGGTACAATTTTGTCGCTCATCCTTTCCGGCGGGCAAGCCCAAAACAACTTACTCACATACGCTATGGATACTAACCCGCTAAAGATTCTTGTTATGGTAATACTAGCACCTGTGCTGGAAGAATATGTTTTCAGAAAACTGCTTATCGACCGCACACGACAGTACGGCGAGAAAACCGCGGTAATTCTTTCTGCGTTTTTATTTGCTTTATTCCACCAGAATCTGTATCAGTTTTTCTATGCTTTTGCACTAGGACTGATCTTTGGATACATCTACGTTCGTACAAGCCGTTTACACTATACAATAATACTCCACGCTTTCATCAACTTTTTGGGCTCTGTAGTAGCGCCTTGGTTACTAAGTAAAGTTGATATCGAAGGTATATCAAAACTTTCAGACGCTTCTACACATACAGAGCTGATCACTGAAAACCTGATGTCCTTACTGCCGGGTTATCTCCTGTTTATGCTCTACTCTGCTATATTAGTCAGTATGTCTGTCTGGGGTATGGTACTGCTGATTGTCAAGAGCAAGAGAACTCAATGGCAGGAAGCTAAAGCACAGCTAGAAAAAGGTACAGTAGCAAAAACAGTTTACCTGAATGTGGGTATGATACTATTTATTGTGCTTTGTTCCGCTACAACTATTTATATGCTGTTTATATAAACAGTTGGATAAAATAATATGCTTACAAAAGCCGTACAAATAAAAGTACGGCTTTTTATTTTTTAAAAAATCTGCTAAAATATATTTACTCCACACAAAATTCATATTCGCGTGATATCTTATATTCGGAGGTGAAAACAGATGTACAAAATTTTACTTGTTGAAGACGACCCTGACATCACTGAACTGATATGCGACTATTTTAAAGCTAAAAGTGAAAACCAGATTGTAGTCGACACAGCATGCGTCGGTCAGACAGGCGTAGAGAAAGCGTACGAAAATTCCTACGACCTGCTTTTACTCGACATTATGTTACCAAAGCTTTGCGGTTTTGAAATCTGCAAAGAGGTCAGGCGTGACAGCGACATTCCGATTATCTTTATGACAGCAAGAGCCGCACAGAGCGATATGCTCAAGGGCTACGGACTCGGATGTGACGACTATGTCGTAAAGCCGTTCTTGCTTCCTGTGCTGTTTGAAAAGGTTAACGCTCTTATAAAGCGTTCAAAAGGTCTCGTCAGACTTCCACAATTTCACGCAGGTAGCCTGACGCTTAATCCAAACAACGGCAAAGTTTTATCTCAGGGCATAGAAGTAACTCTCACATCTAAGGAGTTTTCAATTCTTAAAATTCTTTTTGAGAACAAAAACAAAATCATCTCCCGCGATGCTCTCATTCGCGTACTGTGGGGATACGACACTGATGTAGACGAAAGAATCGTCGACACCCACATAAAAAACCTGCGAAAGGCGTTAGGAGATAACGCAAAACTCATCAAAACCATCCGATCACGCGGATACATACTGGAGGAGTAAATATGAAGAATATATTCAAGAAGCAAAAACGAAATATAGTAATAAAAATCACTGCTGTGTTACTTGTCGTATGGCTACTTGTTTCTGCTGTTTTCTGTGCGATTACTCTCGAAACAGAAAAACAGACACAGCTGACAAAAGCACATAACGACTACAATTATTTAATAAATGCCACAACAGAAATCGCTCAGCCTTACAACGAAATGTGTCTGTACATACAAGTTTTAAAAGAACAGCTTCTCGACACTGTCAGAGGGGATGCTGAGGAGGAAGAAATCACACGTGGTGCAGACATCGGAACATACAACAGAAATGTTCACATAACTCTCGGTGAATTCCCGATTTTTGACGAAGATGATTCAACTACCGATGTCAACAAATTAATAATGGATACTGACAAAGAAATCTTCTTCAACTTTTCAGAAGAGGACTTCTCAGAATACACAGGTAACAACGGAATTTTGAACTACGATGAATTCGTTGATTCAATGACAGAAGACCAGCTCAGTAGCATCCGCAAATATCTGAGTACCGAAATGGATAAAGACGGCTACTTTTATTTGCTTTTAAATAAGGATTGCTACTACAACCCTGAAAACGGACACGTATATCCTAAAACAATAGAAATTGTTAAGGCTTACAACGACTCTTTCGGTTTTGGTGTTTCAGAAACTGTAGAAACTTATGACTTAAACCCGAAATTCACAGGCGGTCCTCAACTGTACAAAAGCACACAAAACGAGCCATGCATAATTGATGGTGAATTTGTGTGTAACAATTTCGCAAGCGAAGGTCTTATTGAAGACCCGTTTAAAAGTCTTAACTATGAAACATATGAACCTGACACAGGCATTGTTGAGAAGACAGGATTATTCTCTTATCAGGTGCTCCAAGGCGGTACTTATACTGTTTCTACAATTGATTTCGAGGGTAGTGAACTCGCATTTGCTTATCACAAAGAACAGCAAGTGTTGTATGGCTCAGCGGAAGTAATAGGCGAAGCCGAAAACGGCGATTTGGTTAAGATTCCTGACAACCCTGTACAGTATGTAATGAAAAGTGTGAGCATAAGGTATGCAAAACAGATTAATCTTCTCGATTATTGCTGCGACACACTTGCACTAGGCGTTTCCGCTCTTTTCCTCTTCTTCCTCATCATCGGTCTTATCTTAAGCATTATGATGTGTAAAGTTATTAAAACTCAGCTTTCAGAAGAAGAAAAGCGCAGAGAAGTCACAAACGCTCTCGCTCATGATATAAAAACTCCGCTGTTCATTATTTCAGGCTATGCACAGAACTTAAAAGAAGATATAAACAGTGAAAAGCGTGAACACTACGCTAATAAAATCATTGAGCGTACAGATGAAGTAAATGAGCTTGTGCACAAAATGCTCGATTTCTCTAGACTCGAAAATCTGGACTGCAGTATCAATAAAGAGCCTGTCGACCTCTACCTGCTCGTAAAAGAGATTTCGGATAAATTCAGCGACAGTAAATCCTCAAACGAAATCAGAATAAACAAAAACGGTGACTCTATAATTACAGGTAACCGCGAGCTTCTCACTCGTGCGCTGACTAATCTTTTCGAAAACGCAGTCAGATACAGCGATGAAAACACACCTGTTATCATCAATATTGATAACAAAGCTATAAGCTTTACTAACACCTGCAGTACTATTACGCAAGAGGATATAAAGCACCTCACTCAGCCGTATTATCGCGGTGAGAAAAACCGTCAGAGCAAAGGCAACGGACTGGGACTATCGATTGTAAAATCAATCGCACAGCTTCACAACTTCACGCTCGACATTTCACTTAAGGACAACGTAATTACATTTACAATAAGATTAAGCAAATAGTGTACCCCTATTCCCTGAAAAAGCCCTCGCACCTCTCCTTTGCGAGGGCTTTTTCATTTACTCTTGAAACTGTATTTGTAAAATGATAAAATAGTCGTAGTATATTTTAAGGTGATTATTATGAAAAAGATCTATGCTTTACTTCTTGTTTTTGCTATGGCGTTTTGTTTTTGTGCTTGCGAAAAAGATGTTAAAGAAGAAACGCAGAGCAACGCTCCTACTACGATAGTAGACCCAAAAGGCATCAACTTCGGCTACGACGAAGAAAAAGACGAATACGACAGATGGTATCTTAAAGGTACTGACGATGTGACATACGCATATCTGAGCTTTGATGAAGAAGTTAACGCAGACAACTACGCGTGCACTTTCACTTTAATCAAAAGTGGTGTTGAAGCAGTCAGAGAAGAACTTTATTTTAGCGATGACCATCTTATAACATTGACTAACAGCAAAACAAGCCTCGACATCGTTTTTGAAGATAACTTCAACTTATACGATTACATAAGTAACAGCTACTACTCACGCGGTAGCAAAGACGAGTACGACTCCTACTTCGCAGATAGAGTATACACAAAAGAAGATGAGTTTTGTACTATTACTTTCCTGGACGATTTTACGTGTAAAAAAACAGATGCAGAAACCACAGTACAAGGTAAGTGGGAAGTAACTTCAAAAAGAACACTAGGGTGTACTTTCAACGGTGAGAAAACAACCTACAAAATAAACCTCAACGACGAATTTGTAGTACAGTCAATAGAAAACGACGATGAAATCTACTACAATGTAATAAGCGAAGACGAAACCACAAACAAATATAAGGTATACTAAATAAAAAAGGTCTGGCTCGTTATGAGTCAGACCTTTCATATTATGCTTTTTCTTTTTGTCGTTTCATTCTTCTCTGCATTCGTCTTTCTCGACGTCTGTCACGCGCAGAGACGTAGCTTTCCTTAAGCTTTCTGAACTCTTCTTTCAGAACACCGATAGTTTTCTTATCTCTCGGGAAGATGAGTCGCATTAAAAAGATAGCAATTGCAACAGTCAGAAGTTTTTCAGGAGTAAAAGGTACCCACAGCAAACTCATATACGCTGTGCCTGCAACCGTCATCCATGTTATATCAAACACAGAACCTAAAAAAGCGAACACATAGCTCCAACCATTTGTGATCATCCAAGCGCACAGCAAACACAAAAGCAACTTTGGATTAAGTATAACCATAAGCCACTTCTTCACTGTGTTAAGAATTCGATTTTTGAGATTCTTTTCTTTAGCTGTGTTTTTCATCGCACATCCCTTTCTTTATTGTCAGTATACACACAAGAAAGAGCAAGAGCAATAGAATTAACGGTAAATTAACAAATAATTAATTAAGTTTAAATCTATTTAAAAATTACAACTCAACGTTATTTGTTACCATACGTTCTCTGACAGGTTTTACAGCCATCAAAGCGACAACTCCGACAACAGAGATAACAAGCTCAGGAATCATATACAGTGAGTTGTAAACGAGCGAATAAATCGCAGCCAAAGCCTGTCCGTCAAAATTCTGCATCATAAAGTTACCGAAAGAATTTGCAAACGCTTCGCCGAAAAACCACTCTGCGTAGCTTCCATAGAATATCCAGCCCGAGAGGAAATGGCACGCAAGACGAATCAGAATAGCTACCACCGAGCCGAGCGCAATAGAAAGTGCAGGCTTTTTGATAACATTCTTAAACATACCGCTTAAGCCGATTACCACGTACGCGATGATATAGTCAAGCAACGCCATCAGAATAACAGACCACCAGTTAAGTCCTGCAAACGCACTACTCATTGTAGCACCTAAAATCATCTGAAGCACACCGTAAACACCGCCACACAGCAGACCCCACTTCACGCCGTACATATACGACAGCACAATAAGAGGTACCATCGAAAACAGCGTAACAGATCCACCAAACGGCCAGCTGAATATCTTGATTATCGACAGGATTGTCGCAAGACCGATAAGCACACCACTTGTAGCTAGACGTACATTTTTACTTTTTCTTTTCATAAAAAACACTCCTTTTTAAATGCAAAAAACACCACACTTGCGTATGGTGTTAAAGACATTTAACTACAACTCCCTACGCCGGCATTACCCGTATCAGGTTCGCAACTTTCGTTGCAGGGTCAGGAAAACATCCATTCCAATCTCAGCCGACTTTTGCGTCGGCACCCCCTGTGGTGCTTTTTAAATTTTACAAGCATAGGATAACTCAACCATAAACTTTTGTCAAGAAAATTTTGTCGTAATTATTTTTTAGCAATAAGTTTGTTGTAAAGCTACAGAATTTGTATTATAATCAAACCAACTCATAAAAGGAGAGAAAAAATATGCAATTTAGTGTTAACAGCCCGATTCTGTACATAATAGTCGGAATCATCATCGCGGTTGTTCTTGTACAGTCTGTGTTCTTCTTAGTACGCGCATTAAAACGCGCAAAAGAACTCGGCATTAAGAACAAAACCGTTAAGAAAACCATCTCATCAGCAGCAGTGTTCACAATAGCTCCTGCTATCGCGGTTTTAGTCGGTGTAGTCGCTCTTTCAAAGAGCTTAGGCATTCCGCTTCCGTGGCTTCGACTTTCCGTTATCGGCTCTATCACATACGAAACAGTAGCCGCAGGAAACGCTCTCGAGGCTTTAGGTCAAAACGCCGCAACAACCATCACAGACCCATCTGTTTACGTAACCGTGCTGTGGGTAATGACTTTGAGCATCGCTGCAAGTATGATTTTAGCTCCGCTTGTCACAAAGAAAATCCAAAGCGGTATGACTAAATCGGTATGAAGGACAAGAAGTGGGGCGAGATTTTCTCAAACGCGATGTTTCTCGGTATGATTTCCGCGTTTTTAGGCT
>JAZSFG010000111.1:0-6170 GCA_045532065.1 Ruminococcus sp.
TATACAATTTTACCATTATGAACCGTAGCAATACATTTGCCACAAAGTTCTTCGCCATCAAACGGTGTTGCTCGTCCCATTGACAGGAAGTCATCAGGATTCACTGTGTACTGATCGTTTAAATCCCACACAGAGAAATCACCATTTGTTTCTATGTTAAATCTTTTGCGCGGATTATCACACAAAAGTTCAACTACCTTTTCAAGTGATATAATACCTTTTTGTACGAGGTGTGTGTAAAGTACAGAAAATGCAGTTTCAAGTCCAACGATACCGAATGCACTCTTCTCCAAACCTTTAGATTTTTCTTCAGCAGAGTGTGGAGCGTGGTCAGTAGCAATCATATCAATCGTACCATCCAGCACACCTTCTATAAGCGCAAGCTTATCTTCGGTTGAGCGAAGAGGCGGATTCATCTTGAATTTTCCATCTTCCTTTAAATCGTTTTCATCAAGTACAAGATAGTGAGGAGCTGTTTCACAAGTTACATCCACGCCCCTACGCTTAGCATCTCTGATGAGTGCTACGCTTTCCTTAGTGGAGATGTGACATACATGATAAGCACACCCGACTTCTTCAGCAAGCTTTAAATCACGCTCAATTTGAGCGTATTCACTTTCGCTGCATATACCTCTATGTCCGTGCTCTTTAGCGTAAACACCATCGTGGATGTAGCCGCCTTTAAGCAAATCGTTCACTTCGCAATGAGCAACAATCATCATATTAAGCGACTTCGCAGTTTTCATAGCTTCAAGCATCATATCATCACTCTGGACTCCGCGTCCATCATCAGAAAAAGCGATAGCGTTTTCAGCCATACCCTTCATATCAGAAAGCTCGAGCCCCATCTGCCCTACAGTAATCGCTCCGTAAGGATAAACATCAATTACAGCGTCACTCTTGATTTTGTCAACCTGTAGCTGTAAATCTTCAATGCTGTCAGGAACAGGATTAAGATTAGGCATTGTACAAACAGCAGTGTATCCGCCGCGTGCTGCAGCAAGCGAACCCGTCTTAATAGTCTCTTTATAAGAAAAACCCGGCTCTCTGAAATGCACGTGTACATCACAAAAACCGGGTAAAATTGTTAAATTAGAATTATTAAATTCGGCAAAAGCACTAAGACCTGACAAACGAGACTGAATGTCAGATACAAAAGAGGAATTACCAACAATACGAGATTTAATTGAGTTGCACATAAATCATTCCTCCACAAATAAACATAAAAGCCCTACTGAAAACACAGTAAGGCTTTGAACTCAAATGATACAACTATAGCAAGTGTGTAAATTTTCGATTGTTCAAATCTTACCGATCTCTCTGTATCGCTTTAAAGATTTTCTTTATTATATCACTCAAGCCTTAAACTGTCAACAAAATAAGCCCTATTTTTAACACTTTCGAGCGCTTTCCGCTAAAACATATTAAATATATATACGTCGATAATAAAACATTGTGTAAATTAACAAAAACATTTTTCTAAATAAGAAATACAGACAATATATAGTAAAAATCAGAGATACTCGCACAACGCGTTGATATCTTCGTCAGTTGTAGCCCATGAACTTGCAAAGCGGACAACTGTGCGCTTATTATCGAGTCTCTCCCAGAAACCGAATGCTACATTACGCTTCAATTTATCGAGTTTCTCATTATCTAATATAACGAAAATCTGATTAGTTACCGTTTCAATATAAAACTCGTAGCCTTTATCAATAAACACAATTCGCATTCTATCCGCCATTGTTATAGCGTGTCTACTGATTTCAAAATAAAGATTATCAGTAAAAAGCGTATCGAATTGGACTCCGAGCAACCTACCTTTAGCAAGCAATGCTCCATGCTGTTTAATCTGTGTCACAAAATGAACAGGTGTGTTGTCACGTGTAAAAACTAAAGCTTCACCACATAACGCACCGACTTTTGTACCGCCAATATAAAACGCATCACAAAGTTGTGCTATATCAGCAAGTGTAACATCAGTACCGCTACTCATCAATCCATAGCCAAGTCTAGCACCATCAAGATACAGCTTCATACCATATTCTTTGCACAATGATGAGATTTCATACAATTCACTAAGAGTGTAAAGAGTACCGTATTCTGTAGGGTGTGAAATATACACCATACCCGGAAATACACTGTGCTCGTGGTTTTCATCTGCGTAAAAGCCTCCTACGTATTCTTTAAGCTCAATAGGATTAATTTTTCCGAAATTATTAGAAAGAGTAATAACTTTATGCCCGCAGAATTCTATTGCACCTGCTTCGTGAGTATTGATGTGACCACTATTCACACACACTACTCCCTCAAAAGGCTTAAGAAGTGTATCTATTACAATCTGATTAGTTTGTGTACCACCGTTGAGAAAAAAGACCTGTGAGTGAGCTTCATCTAAAGAGCAAGCGGAAAGAATCTTTTGTTTAGCTCGCTTAGAATACACATCCTCACCGTAACCGCTGTGAGCTTCCATATTTGTCTGCACTAATTTTTCAAGCACCTTTTCATGTGCACCCTGTATATAATCACTCTCAAACGAAACCACAATGACCACTCCTAATAAAAGTATATATACATTATATTGTAATTATTAAGCAAATTAAATCTGTATAAGAAATTACGCAAAAAAGAATAGAATTAGTTAATTTTAACTATTGACTTTATCACACTAAAGTGCTATTATGGTAAAACACTAAATTTACGAGGTAAAAATTATGAAATATCGTTGCGAATCTGTTGACAGATTATTCCAAACTATATTAAACTTAGAAACTATTGACGAGTGTTACGCTTACTTTGATGATATCTGTACTATTAAGGAGATTCAGGATTTAGCACAGAGACTTGATACTGCTATACTGCTTTCTAAAGGTTACAGTTACCAGAAAATCACTGAAAAAGTTGATGTAAGTACTGCTACAATAGGTAGAGTCAGCAAGTGTCTCAACTACGGAGCTGGCGGATACAAAACAGCTATAGACAGACTTAACCTTACGGAGGAATAATGATGAATACAACTGAATTTGCATTAAATTACAGCGAAAAGGTTATTTTTAAATTGCGCTCACTTTACAGCAAGTGCGGTTATATGCCATATAGAATGAGTAAATTCGAGGAATATGACCTTTACGCCAGAAATAAAGACTTTCTTATTTCAGATAGCATCATCACTTTTACTGATACCAACGGAAAGCTTATGGCGCTAAAACCTGACGTTACTTTATCTATCATCAAAAACTCAAAAGACACACCTGATTCAATCCAGAAGGTTTATTATAACGAAAATGTATACAGAATCTCTAAAGGCACACACAGTTTTAAAGAGATTATGCAGGTAGGACTTGAGTGCTTTGGTGATGTTGATGTTTATAACACTAGCGAAGTTATCACTCTCGCATGCAAAAGTCTTAAAGCGATTTCTGACAAAAGTGTGCTTTATATCTCACACTTAGGTATTCTTACTTCGGTTTTTGACGCTTTTGTTATACCTTCATATGCAAGAAAAGAAATCTTAAAGCTCATCAGCGAAAAGAACACACACGAGCTTAACAAAATCTGTACAGAATTTGAACTAGATACTTATAAAACAGATATCATAAAAAGTCTCATTAATACATCAGGCACTAAAGACGTAGTGCTTCCATATCTTTACAACCTTTTAAATGGTTTAGACTGCAACGACAGTATCGATGAATTATCTATGATATTAAACGCTTTAGGCAATATTGATGATATGATTAAAATTGATTTTTCTGTTGTATCAGATACACATTACTACAACACTATCGTTTTCAAAGGGTTTATCGAAGGTATCCCGACAAGTGTATTAAGCGGTGGTCAGTACGACAAACTTATGCAGAAAATGAAGCGTAAATCTAAAGCTATTGGTTTCGCTGTATATCTCGATATGCTCGAAAGACTCGACAGTTTTAATAGCGAGTGTGATGTTGATGTAGTAGTAATATACAGCAATAGCACTAATGCCGATACTGTTGCGAATGCAGTTAATGAACTTCACAATAAAGGTTTATCTGCATTAGCATGCAAAAATATTCCTGAAAACCTGAAGTTCAAGGATGTTTTGAATCTTATCGAATGCGAGGTGAACACTGATGAAGAAAATGCTTAATGTTGCTTTACCAAAAGGCAGACTCGGCGAAAAAGTATACAATATGTTTGAAAAAGCAGGTTTTGAGTGTCCATCTATAAAAGAAAATAATCGAAAATTGATATTCGAAAACGAAGACACTATGGTTAGATACTTCTGGGTTAAGCCATCGGACGTAGCTATTTACGTTGAGAGAGGCGCTGCTGACATCGGAGTTGCTGGTAAAGATATACTTTTAGAATATGAACCTGAAGTTTACGAGTTGCTTGACCTTGATTTAGGTAAATGTAGAATGGCTGTAGCCGCTAAAAAAGATTTCAGAGATAACCCTCAGAAAACTTTACGTGTCGCAACAAAGTTTACTAATATCGCTCAACAGCATTATATTTCAAAAGGTCGCGATATCGATATCATCCATCTTAATGGTTCAATTGAAATCGCCCCTATTCTCGACTTATCTGACGTAATCGTAGATATCGTTGAAACAGGAACTACACTCAAAGAAAATAATCTCGAAGTTTTTGAGACAATCGTTCCTATCAGTGCTCGTTTAATTGCTAACAAGAGCAGTTACATCTTCAAAAACGAGCAAATCAAAAAAATAGCTGAAGAGATAAGCAAACAACTGGAGGCTTAAAAATGATAAGCATTTTAAAATATAACGAAGTAGATAAAGAAACTGTATTTGCACGTACACAATCTACAATAAACGTTGAACAAATCGTTGCTGATATCATCCACAATGTACGCACGAATGGTGATAAAGCAATTTTTGAGTATTGTGAAAAGTTTGATAATGCAAAGCTAACTTCTTTACTTGTAACTGAAGAAGAAATCGAAGAAGCGATTAACTCTGTAGAACCAAAGTTTCTCGAGATTTTAGAAAATGCGGCAAAGAATATTCGCAAATTCCACGAAAAGCAGGTTAGAAACAGCTTTATCATCAACGACGAGACCGGAATCGTTATCGGTCAGAAAATCATCCCTGTTGATAGAGCCGGCTTATATGTGCCGGGTGGTACAGCAGCTTATCCATCAACAGTTTTAATGGATTCTATACCTGCAAAAATCGCAGGATGTAAAGAAGTAGTTATGGTAACACCGCCACAGAGCAACGGTACAGTTAACCCTGTAATTCTCGCTGCTGCGAAAATCGCTGGTATAGATAAAATTTTTAAAGTCGGTGGTGCTCAGGCTGTAGCTGCTCTAGCTTACGGTACTGAAAGTATCCCTAAGGTTGACAAAATAGTCGGACCCGGTAACGCTTTTGTTGCCGAAGCAAAAAAACAGGTTTTCGGTCAGGTTTCAATAGATATGATTGCAGGTCCGAGTGAAATTCTAATTGTTGCAGATAAATACAGCAACCCATCACACATCGCTGCAGATTTGCTTTCTCAGGCAGAACATGATAAAATGGCGAGTGCTGTGCTTGTTACTGAATCATACGAATTAGCGCTTGCTGTACAAAAAGAGCTTGAAGTTCAGATTCCACTCTTAGAAAGAAACGAAATTGCTCGCGAATCAATTGATAACAACGGAAAAATCATTGTTGCTGATACACTAGATTTTGCTATCGAGATTTCTAACGAGATTGCACCTGAACACCTGGAACTCTGCGTTGATAATCCGTTTGATTACCTCGACAGTATTCGTCACGCTGGTTCAATCTTCATGGGTAGAAACTGTCCTGAAGCGCTTGGCGACTACTACGCTGGTCCTAACCACACATTACCTACTTCAGGTACAGCTAAATTTTCAAGTCCACTTTCAGTAGATGATTTTATTAAGAAAACACAGTACACTTACTATACTAAAGAAGCATTAAAACGCGTAGCTGATGATGTTGCTTTCTTTGCTACAAAAGAAGGCCTCACAGCACACGCGAAAAGTGCTACTATACGTACGGAGGAATTATTTTGAGCCGTTTTTTCAGCGAAAAATACAGTTCACTTGTACCTTATACACGGGGTGAACAACCAAAAGATACACAGTATGTAAAACTTAATACGAATGAATCACCGTATAAACCTTCCCCTATGGCTATTGAATTAGCACAGAAAGC
>JAZSFG010000003.1:0-8073 GCA_045532065.1 Ruminococcus sp.
CTACAGGACAATCAACAATATATGCAGAAAAAGGAATCGAACTTATGCACATTAAAATACAAAGAACTATAGAAATACAAAAAATTAGTTTTTTCTTCATAGTATTTTCCTTACTTTTGTGTTAATATATCATTATCTTACAATAAATCGTAAATTATATCAATCATTTTTTGAAATTTTGGAGGAATTGTTGTGGTATATATTACCGGTGACGTTCACGGCGATATTGCTGACCTCGAGAGCAGAAATATCGGACGACTCAAGAAGAACGATGTACTTATTATCACAGGAGATTTCGGTTTTATCTGGGATAATTCTAAAATCGAAATAAAGAATCTCAAAAAACTCTCTAAAAAGAAATTCACTATTCTTTTTATTGAGGGTGTACACGAGAATTTCGAGCTTTTAAACAATTTCGAGGAGTGCGAAATCTTCGGTGGAAAAGCGAAAAAAATTGAAAGCAACATTTATTGTCTTAACCGTGGTGAGATTTATACTATTGAGGACAGAACTTTCTTCTGTCTCGGTGGCGGAGAAGTTGAGGATACATTCGAAATCCCAGATGGAGATGTGCTGAATCAGAAAAGCATGCCGACAGACGAAGAACTTCAACACGCAGTAGATAATCTGCAGAGTGTAAAAAGGCGAATAGACTACATCATTACGCACGAAGCCCCTGCGTCAGTGAAAAGACTGATTCGCAGGGACTCAAGCATAAATGACCTTAATTTATTTTTCGACACCATGCTTCACAACTTAAGATACAAAACATGGTATTTCGGAAGTCTGCACACAGACAGAGTGGTATCTAACCAGATGACCTGTGTGTGGCAGGATGTATTAAAAATCGATTAGTTCATTGCGGAAGAATCGTTTGACGAAAACAACAGTTTAATCATCGCTTTAAGACCTTTAAACCTGCTGTCTGACAGGTCAGGTGAACACTTAAGAATATACGCGGCAGCTTCACGGGTTTTGTAAAGGCTGTCCATATCGGAAAAATCAGCAATATTCAGCTGTGGTAAACCGTGTTGGCGGCTACCGAAAAAGTCACCGGGGCCACGAAGTTTTAAGTCCTCATCCGCGATTTCAAAGCCGTTGTTAGTGCGACACATAGTTTCAAGACGAGCACGGGTCTCTTCCCCACTGTTATCAGAAACGAGGATACAGTACGACTTGTGCTCTCCTCGACCGACTCGACCTCGAAGCTGGTGCAGCTGAGAAAGTCCGAAACGCTCAGCGTTTTCAATCATAATAATCGTTGCATTCTTCACATCGACTCCGACTTCGATTACTGTTGTAGAAACGAGTACTGAAATATTATTGCTGACAAAATCCGCCATAACCGCATCTTTGTCCTTTGGTTTCATCTTTCCATGAAGAATACCGACAGGATACTGAGCAAACTCGGAAAGCATAAGCTCAGCGGCGTAATTCTCAGCAGACTGCAAGTCAAGCTCACCGTCTTCAACAAGCGGACACACAATATAACACTGGTGTCCATTGTTAAGCTCTTCTTTTATGAAATTCAGAGCACGAGCACGCTTTTTAGAGTCTATAAGAAGTGTCTGTATTGTCTGTCTTCCAGGTGGAAGCTCGTCTATACACGTTACATCTAAGTCGCCGTAAATAATAAGTGCAAGAGTTCGGGGGATCGGAGTAGCAGACAGTACAAGAATATGAGGCTTTTCGCCTTTTTGTGCAAGTTTCGAGCGTTGTTCCACACCGAAACGATGCTGTTCGTCAGTTATAGCACAACCGAGCTTTTTAAACTTAGTCGCATCTGTAATCAACGCGTGCGTACCGATGATAATATCGGTTTCGCCGTTTTCAAGACGAGTTCTCACTTTGTCTTTAGCGGATTTCGTCATCGAACCCGTTAAAATATCAACCGAGATACCAAATGGTGCAAACATTTTCTTTAAATTTTCATAATGCTGTTGTGCTAAAATTTCAGTAGGCGCCATAAACGCTGCCTGATATCCGTTTTTCACGGTGTTGTAGCACACAGCGGCTGCGACTGCAGTTTTACCAGAACCAACGTCACCCTGAACGAGTCTGTTCATGGGTGATTTTTTATTTTTCATATCATTTACGCAGTCTGTAATTGCGTTTTTCTGTGCGTTAGTCAGCGTGTAAGGTAAAGTTGATATAAACTCAGAGGTGAAATCAACGGGCATTTTGCACGCAGTATCAGTTAGTTTTCGATTTTTAAATAGCGAAAGGCCAAGACACAGAACTAAAAATTCCTCAAACACAAGGCGCTTTCTAGCTCTTTCGAGCGACTCAGAGTCTTCAGGAAAATGAATGTTTTTCAGTGCAAACGAAAGCGTACAGAGATTATACTTTTTAAGAATTTCATCAGGCAGAGGGTCATTGATAACAGAAGGCAACATCAAAAGCGCTTCTTTCACAGCAGTTATAACGACGCGGTTAGTAAGTCCAGAAGTAAGATTATACACAGGAGTAATCGCATTTTGCTGTGTGACCTTTGTAAACTCGGGAGCCGTCATCGAAAAGCCGTACAAATCCCGATTCACCTTACCATAAAAGCAATATTCTAAGGAGTATTTCAGCATCGAAGAAATGTACTTGTTGTTAAAAAAAACAAGCTCGACAACACCGGTATCATCGGCTACCTGAACTTTCGATAAAAGTCGACCACCTTTGATTCGCGTTGTAGAAACAGCGGAAACAACAGTTGCTTTAATCATCTGTTTCTCACCGTTTTTTAGCTCGTTTATAGGAGTCAAATCTCCCCAATTAGAATATGTACGGGGATAAAAACGCAAAAGCTCGCCGACAGAATTTACTTTAAGTTTAGAAAAAAGCTGTGCACGGGTTTTACCAAAACCTTTAAGCGCAGTAATCGGCACGTCGTAAAGCGACATTTTTATCCCTCCTTTAAAAAATCTGTAAACAAACAAACGGCGGCGATAAAAATCGCCGCCAAAAATTTTATTCTACACTTAAGATGTAATAGTAGATAGGCTGACCGCCCTTAACAAAAGTAACATCGACATCGTCGCCGAATTTGTCACACAGCATATCGTAAGCTTTCTGAGCTTCACGGTCAGAAACATCGCAACCACTGATAAGTGTAACGAAAGACTTGTCTTTGTCAATCATATTCTTAGCGAGCTTGTAGAGTGCTTTTTCGATAGATTTATCAGTAACAGTGAGCTTACCGTTTTCAAGAGCGATGATTTCGCCCTCTTTAATCTTCTTCATACCGAACTCAGAGTCACGAGCCGCATAAGTAACCTGACCTGTAGAAACATTAGAAGCTGCTTCGAGCATATTATCTCTGTTTGTGTTAGCGTCAGCGTCAGGATCAAACACGAGCATAGCAGACATACCCTGTGGGATAGTACGTGTAGGAACGATAACAACCTCTCTGTCCTCTACGATTGCCTGTGTCTGTTCAGCAGCCATAATGATGTTCTTGTTGTTAGGGAGAACAAAAACAGTCTTAGCAGGTGTAGCCATAACAGCAGCGTAGATATCATCAGTAGATGGGTTCATACTCTGACCGCCACTTACTACCTGAGCACAGCCAAGCTGTGAGAAGAGCTCTGTAACACCGTCACCTGCAGCAACAGCAACAAAGCCGTAATCCTCTGTAGGTTCTGCAACCTTCGGCTTTCTGCTCTTTTTAGACTTACCTTCGTTATCAGCTTTAGCCTGTTTATGCTGTTCTTTCATATTTTCAACCTTAACGGTTAAAAGTGAACCAAATTCAAGACCCTTTTTGAGTGCGTCACCAGGCTGTTCTGTATGAACGTGAACCTTGATGATCTCTTCATCGTCAACTACAACAACGCAGTCACCGATAGTCTCAAGGAATAGTCGAAGTTCGTTAGGCTCTGTTGCGATTTCAGCATCACGGCCTACGATAAATTCTGTACAGTATGTGAATGTGATATCGTCATCAAATTCAGCAGCAGCGCTACGGAATGCATCTTCCTCTTCCTCATCGCTTAAAGCTTCTTCAGTAGCTTCGATAACAACGCCGTCTTTAATTACAGAAAGCATACCTTCGAAGATTACTAAAATACCCTTACCACCAGCGTCAACAACGCCTGCTTTCTTAAGAACAGGGAGCATAGATGGAGTGAGGTTTAATGCGTTTTCAGCTTCCTCACAAACGATTTCCCAGATTTCAACAGCATCTGTAGTAGTTTTAGCAGCTTCTACAGCAGCTTCAGCAGCCATACGACCTACTGTGAGCATTGTACCCTCTGTCGGCTTCATAACTGCCTTGTACGCAGCGTCAACACCGAGTTTGAGAGCTTCTGCTAAATCTTTACCATCAGCTTCCTTCTTGCCTTCAAGACCGGAAGAAAATCCTCTGAAGAAAAGAGAAGTGATAACACCAGAGTTACCACGAGCGCCTCTAAGCATTGCGGAAGCAGTTTTCTTCGCAACAACGCCTACCTCGTCAGAATCGATTTTCTCGAGTTCCTTGACAGCAGCCATAATAGTCATAGACATATTAGTACCTGTGTCACCGTCAGGGACAGGGAAAATGTTAAGGTCGTTGATACGAGCCTTCTGTGAACAGATGTTGTTAGCACCTGAGATAATAGCCTGCTTCAGGATTTGACCGTTAATCATATAAAACACATCCTTTGCTTTATAAACAATGAAACAATATTTTATTTGCGGATAAAAACGTACAAACTTATAGCATTATACATTGACCACATTATACTATACGCAGGAAAATTTATCAAGCGATTTGAACGCTTTTCGGCATTATGCCGATTATAGTTGATGGTTCAACAAGTATTTAATAAAAAAGTACTATTTAAGACTGAATCTTTCGACCGTGTTAGTTTTACCTGTTTTTTCGTCAATATCAAAAATGATACAATCGAGCTCACACTCGCCACTTGCATAGTCGAAACGCTCAGGAAGCTTAGTTTTAAAGCGATTTATAATAATTTCTTTTTTTACACCAATAACAGAATCAACAGGACCTGTCATACCGAGGTCGGTGATATAGCCTGTGCCCTTTTCCAAAACACACTCGTCAGCTGTCTGCACGTGAGTATGAGTACCAAAAACAGCAGACACTCTACCGTCAAGATAAAAGCCCATCGCCTTTTTCTCGCTGGTAGCTTCGGCGTGCATATCGACGATGATGATTTTGGAATCTATCTTCTTTAAAATCTCATCGACAGCATAAAACGGATTGTCAACCCTAGCATCGATATATTCCTGTCCCATTAAGTTAATGACAGAAACAGAAGTCCTGCCTAAATCAACAGTTGTATATCCCCTACCCGGTGTTGATGGTGACGGGTAGTTTGCAGGTCTTATTATACAGCTTTCATCATCGAGAAAATTGTAGATTTCTTTACGCTGGAATGTGTGATTTCCTAAAGTAATAACGTCGACTCCGCTTTTAAACAGGAAATCGGCAGACGCAGGCACGATACCGTTACCGTCGGCGCTGTTTTCTCCGTTACATATAACAAAATCGATTCCCTTAAGTTTTTTAAATGATGGTAAAGTCTTTCTCAAAAACTCGCATCCGACACTTCCGATTACGTCACCTATACACAGTACTCTCATTTTATCACTCTTCCTATTACTGTAACTGAACTAAGTATACCATACTTTCAGAAAAACTCAATTATTATTTAGCTTCTTTGTCTTCTTTTTCCTTTTCTTTTACTATCATCTGTGTTGCATCGATGTCGCTTTGGTACGCTATGTCTTCTATCGAATTATATGTTACTTTAAGCGTGTACTGGCTCTCGTTGACATTAAATGTGAAATCCCTACTTTTTACATCGCAGTTCTGGAGAGAAAAGCACTCGTAAAGAAGAGATTTGTTTTTAAGTATTAAGTCAGCAGTCTTCTTGCTCAGCATAATACTCTTCTTCTCTTTTTCGTAAACTCTGTGGGAAGTAACACTCAGCGGTAATAAAGTATCAAAAAAGCAGGCGCATTTCGTTTGCGTTTTTATGTAGCTTTTGTTTTTATCATAAAAAGCGTGAGAATACGGAAAAGAAAGCGAGAAAACCCCGACACTTTTTGCTACGTTGCTTTCTGTAAAAACTGTGTACACAGAATTTTTATTGAGCGTAAAATCCTCGTTGTGTGTAGTTTTTGCGATAACTTCTGCGCTCGCGCGTACGAGCTTTACTCCGCCCAACTTATCTTTTAGCACACCGCCAACGAGCATCTGGTCTTTTACAACCGCAGAGCCTGCAGAAAAAAGTGCTTCTCCGTTTGCAGTGTTTATACTTATTATCTGACCATCACACTTAGCTTTCACGTTTGCAGGTGTGCTAACGTCCTCAACGAAAGGAGATTTTGCTTTTTCCTTTATCTCGACACTCGCGTGAGTACCGAGCACATTTATAGACATCCACCCTATATCCTGAATTTCCAGCTGAGTGTTTCGTGAAATCTCAGAAAAACTCACACGCGGTTTGAACGTTCCGACATAAAGTCCGTTTTCTTTAAGTACCGACAGCACCTTCGTGTAGCTGACAGTTTGTAGCCCCACTACATCAATCGTCCACACGAAATTAGACATAAAAAGCACAACTAAAACAAAGCACAGAGCACCCGCAAGAACACCGACTCGCTTTTTATTCTTTTTAAGAATAAACGGCATTCCGCGTTTCTTTACCACTCTTAGTCTGACTCGACTTTTTTTCGCAAACTTTCGGATGCGTTTATAATCTCTCGCGTACATCATAGCGTACATTTTATCGCCGGCTTTTTTTACACCCCAAAGAGGAAAACCGTTATTTGTCACGATATTTATAAAGCGTTCAGGGAATCTGCCACAAATCGCAAACTGAACAAAACCGCAGAAAAATCTTACAAATTCAAGCATAAATCACCTACACGCTAAACTCTACATCGGTTATAAAGCCGCTTATTATCATTTCTTGTGGCGAAATACACTTCAAGTCAAGCGACCTACCTTTAAAAGCGACACGTCCGTGAGTTGTATTTATGCGTATCAACTCTTCGCTGAAAAAAAGAACTCCGCGACTGCCCTCAATCACCACTTCCTTGTTAAACGAAAACTGAAGCTGCGGTAAATTTGCAAAGGCTTGTAAAAGAGAGTTTTTATTGCTCTCGTTTTTCTTTTTCATCCTATCACCTCATCTGTATTATTTTTATGTTAGATAAGACATATATATTATTCAGGTGATGTGATGAAAAAACAAAGGTACACAAAAACTGTGTTCGAGGTTGCTGTTTCTTTTTCGTTTATTATATGTGCAATAAAATTTTCGAAAGAGTGCACGCAGGGTGTGTATTTCGGAATACTCTTGTGTGTTAAAGTACTCGTGCCATCGCTTTTTGTGTTTATGATAATTGCTAAATACATTTCGCAAAGCTCTTTTACAAATATAGTAAACAATCTACTGAAAGTAGTGACAAAAAACATATTCAGGCTACCACAAAGTGCTTCATTCTTACTGATTCTTTCGATTCTTGGAGGTTACCCCGTCGGCGCAAAAGGAATAGAAACTTTATATGAAAATGGTGAATTAAGCAAAGCTGAAGCTAAAAAGCTGTCGTATATCTGCGTGTGCGCTTCTCCGGCTTTTTGCATAAATTTCGTCGCACTTTCGCTATACAAAAACAAAATGGTAGGCGCTGTACTTTTTACTTCTCAGTTAATCGCATTTTATATCACCGCTTTCATCGTAGGCAGAACAGTTAAAACAAAGAAAACAGAAGAAAAAGTTCTGAAAAACAAAACAACCGCGTCGCTTATCGACGCGGTGAATTCTGCTTGTATTTCTACAATAAATATGTGTGCGATGGTAATAACTTTTTCGGCTTTTATCGCTGTGTCTGAGAGTGTGTTAAAGAACGCACCTTCTTTACTGACTTTTATTACATCCATAAGTGAAGTTAGCCTTGCTGTAAACAAGCTTTTCAGAAAAGTTCCGCTACACGCAATTTCGTTTATTCTCGGTTTTGGAGGGGTGTGCGTACATTTTCAGGTTTTTTCCATACTTAAAGATATCGGAATAAATAAGTTGTTATTTTTCTTATTCAGAATTATACAGGGTATAATTGCGGCTTTTG
>JAZSFG010000162.1:0-1708 GCA_045532065.1 Ruminococcus sp.
ACCGCTATTCAGATGAAACTCGCTAAAATCGAAACTGAATAAAATTTATTTAAACATAAAGAAAAAGCAGACGCGCTTGGCTTCTGCTTTTTGTTTTATATGTACTTTATTACAGCTTTGTGCCGCATCCGGAACAGAAAACGTCGCCTTCGCGGATTTCTTTATTACAGTTAGGGCAAACATTTACTGCAACAGCCGTTGCTATCGGCTCTTGCGCTACCGGTGCCTGTTGTACTGGTGCAGGCTCTACAGGAGCTGGAGCTGGCTGTACAGGAGCTTGTGCTGGCTGTACAGGTGCTGTCTGCTGTGGGTATGCAGGCTTAGCGTTACCCGGAGTACCGCTTACTGCGAGTTCTTCGCTGTGTCGAAGTGGTGTTCTGCACACAGGACAGTAAACAAAACCGTTTGGATACCACGGACGGAAGTCGAGCTTATCGTCAGTGTACTGAATAACAGTGCTGCAACTGCGACAAGTTTGCTGATATGTCAGACCGCTTCTCCACATAGCTCTTTTAAATGCCATATAAGTCACATCCTTAATAATTTATTTCGATGTTTATATTTTATATTAATTAGAAAATATAGTCAATGATTTAGATAAACAGACAATTAATTATTTGTGAATAATCAGTAAACAGTTAATGTTTTAAGGCTTGCGTGAGTTCTTGAAGAATCTTTTGTGATTTTTCTTGAGAAATCCTTGTAACTGAGTTTTGTGGCTACAAAGTTTCTCCTTACAGTTAGCGCAGTCGAGACACGCGTT
The DNA here is from genome assembly GCA_045532065.1 of Ruminococcus sp. Lineage (GTDB taxonomy): Bacteria > Bacillota > Clostridia > Oscillospirales > Acutalibacteraceae > Ruminococcoides. The sequence continues at coordinate 764 of JAZSFG010000162.1, forward strand.
TGTTTCGGTCGAAAACCACTCTGGATGTAGCTTGTAGGTGATTTCCCATCTGAGCAGTAAAATGAGAGCACAGCCTAAAAGACTGTATGTGTACAGACTCGGGATGAAAACGAGCGGAGTGAACATCATAGCAAAATCCCAGTTGTAGATTCTACAGCTTGCACAACAGCGGTTTTTCATAAACCATGTCTGAAACGGACAGAAGAACAAAATGCAGATAAGGTCGCAGACCGAATAGAAGATTGCGATAAGAATGAGTATCCCTCTGTCAATAATGTGAGTAAAATACAACACCCCGATAATACCGTTAAGCAGTAGCCATACAGCCGTAACCAGCGCTGTACGCTTCCACGATTGATTGATGGCTTTTGAGTTTTCGTTTTTGGGTATGTAGTTGTGACGAAATTGTTTTTGACTTCCCATACTCTCAAGCTTTGATGGAAAGAAACGCAGTACCATTTCGAGTATAAAAAAGACCCATACCGCAATCGGTAAAACTAAGCTGTAAGCTAAAACCTCGGTTCTGTCGAGTATGTAAAACACCAGTACTACAATAAATAAAACAGAGCGGAGTATAAGTCTTGCGAAATGCATATATGAAATTTTAGAAAGCTTTTTGTGTGGTTGTTTCATTATGCCTTTAACCTCCTTATCTCACTCTGAATATCCTACTATTATTATATAACATTTACACTCAATGTTCAAGCAGGTGTAGTAATGTCTTTTGCTTGTAAAAAAAGACCCAACATAATAGTTGAGTCCTTTTGCTTATAGTGAGCTTAAGTGATTATACACAAGGAAAGTGTCCGCCATATTCTGAAAAGATGTTTTCGATATAGTCGCGTTCCTCTCGAGAAATGCTTATATATTTTCCACTTTCACCGTCTTTTATTATACAACAGTCATCCCTTGCTGGGCTATAAGCATTTCCATCAATTACGAACG
>JAZSFG010000190.1:0-4779 GCA_045532065.1 Ruminococcus sp.
TGTTTTCCGTGCTTATACAGACGAGATGCGTGCCGCTCGTAAGTGCCACGTAATAACAGGTCTTCCTGATGCCTACGGCAGAGGCAGAATTATCGGCGACTACAGAAGAGTTGCTCTCTACGGTGTTGATAAGCTCATCGAAGAAAAGAGAAAAGACAAAGCTACTATTACTACAGGTACACTTAATACTGAAGAAATCCGCATTTACGAGGAACTGTTCCAGCAGATTACCTTCTTAGGCTTTATGAAAGAAATGGCGCTTATGTACGGCTATGATATTTCACAGCCTGCTAAAAATGCTAGAGAAGCAATCCAGTGGACATATTTTGCTTATCTTGCTGCTATTAAAGAGCAGAATGGTGCCGCTATGTCGTTAGGCAGAGTCAGCACATTCTTTGATATTTACATCGAAAGAGATATTAAAAACGGCGTGTTGACTGAAGAAACAGCACAGGAGTTAATGGACGATTTCGTTATCAAGCTCCGTATTGCCCGTCATCTTCGTACACCTGAGTACAACGAGCTCTTCGGCGGTGACCCGATGTGGATTACTGAAGCGTTAGGTGGTATGGGGGAAGACGGCAGAACTTTAGTTTCTAAGTCTACTTTCCGTATGCTTAATACTCTCTATACACTCGGATCTTCTCCTGAGCCTAACTTGACTGTTTTGTGGTCAACATCTTTACCTGAAAACTTCAAGCGCTTCTGTGCTAAAGTATCGAAAGACACCGACTCTATCCAGTACGAGAACGACGATGTTATGCGTCCTATCTATGGCGATGACTACGCTATCGCGTGCTGTGTATCGGCTATGAAAGTCGGTAAACAGATGCAGTTCTTCGGTGCTCGTTGCAATCTCGCAAAGCTCTTGCTCATCGCTATTAACGGCGGTTATGACACCACAAGTGGTATGCACATCGGTCCTCAGATGCCTGTTCTTTCTGGCAATAAGCTTGACTACGATGCTGTTATGGAGCGTTTTGACATTTACATTGAGTGGCTCTCAAACCTCTATGTAAATACTATGAACGTTATCCACTATATGCACGATAAGTACGCGTACGAGAAGACACAGATGGCTCTTCACGACACATCTGTTGAGCGTTTTATGGCTTTTGGTATTGCAGGACTTTCTGTTGTTGCTGACTCGCTGAGTGCTATTAAATATGCCGATGTTTTACCTGTTAAGGATGAAAACGGATTTATTGTTGAGTTTAACACAAGCGGTGATTTCCCTAAATACGGTAACGATGACGACAGAGTTGACCTTATTGCTAAGGATATGTGCCACAAGGTTATCACTGAGCTTAGAAAAACTCCTACATATCGTAAGGCTGTTCATACACTTTCAGTTCTTACAATTACTTCAAACGTTATGTACGGTAAGAACACAGGCGCTACTCCTGACGGCAGAGCAGCAGGCTCACCGTTTGCACCGGGTGCTAACCCAATGCACAACCGCGAAGAAAACGGCGCTCTTGCTTCGCTTAACTCTGTAGCTAAAATCAGCTATAATGACTGCAGAGACGGTATTTCTAACACATTCTCTATCACACCACAAGCTCTGGGCAAGACTGATGACGAGCGTGTTGATAACCTCGTTTCAGTACTCGACGGTTACTTTGCTAAAGGTGCTCACCACATTAACGTAAACGTCTTAAACAGAGAAACTCTTATTAAAGCTTACGAAGACCCTGAGGCATTCCCGAACCTTACAATCCGAGTTTCAGGCTACGCTGTTAACTTCCACAAGCTTTCAAAAGAACAGCAGCGTGAGGTTATCAGCCGTACATTCCACGAGGCGTTATGATAAAGGGTTATGTTCACTCATTTCAGAGTCTTGGCACTGTTGACGGACCGGGAGTTCGATTTGTAGTATTTACCCAAGGGTGTAATTTGAGGTGTAAATGCTGTCACAATCCCGACACGTGGAATATTGACGCAGGAGAGCTTTACACTCCCGACGAGATACTGAAAAAAGTCGTCAGATATAAAGAATATTTCGGCGAAAAGGGTGGTATCACTTTTTCGGGTGGCGAGCCGATTTTGCAGGCTGATTTTGTGAGAGAAGTTTTTTCGCTTTGCAGAGAAAACGGCATAAACACTTGCCTTGATACATCGGGCAGTATCCTTAACGATTCTGTAAAAGCTCTGCTTTCTGTCACCGACAGAGTGCTTCTCGATATTAAGTACACAGACGAAGAATCGTACAGAGAAAACGTCGGTTGTTCGTATGAAAAGGTGCTCGCTTTTTTAGATTGTTTGCAGGAAAAGGGGATAGCTACAACATTAAGACAGGTCACTATCCCAACAAAAAGTGATGACGAAGAGAATATCGAGCGTTTGAAAGCACTCAAAAACTCACACTCGTGTGTTGATAAAATCGAGCTTTTGCCGTTTCGAAAAATCTGCGTGACTAAGTACGACAGCTTAAAAATTGACTTCCCGTTTTCTGATATTCCAGAGCCATCAGTCGACACGATGAAACGCTTAAACGATATTCTTTCAAAATAACGCAAAAACACAGAATTTAACACAATTTTAAGAGCAGTGGACTTTATAAAAAGTTCACTGTTTTTTTGCGCCTTTTTATTGCTATTGTGATGCAATTATGTTATAATATAACTTAATTATGGGGAAGTACGATTTTTTGAAGGAGGAGTAAGCTTATGGTAGTGCTCGGAATTGACCCGGGATACGCTATTGTCGGTTGGGGCGTTATTGACTTTTCAGGCTCTACTTACAGACCGAAAGCTTTCGGCGCGATTACTACACAGGCTCACACCGACTTTAATTTGCGACTACAGCAGATTTACGACGATATGATTACTATTCTTAAGAACTCTAAGCCTGACGCTGTCGCTATTGAGAAGCTCTACTTTTCCACGAATGTTACTACCGCGATTTTAGTTGCTCAGGCACGAGGTGTGATTTTACTCGCCGCACAGCAATGCGGAGTAAAAGTTTTTGAATACACACCACTTCAGGTGAAAGTTGCCGTAACAGGTTACGGAAAAGCGAAGAAACCACAGGTTATGGAGATGACCCGACGTCTGCTTCACTTAAAAGAAGTGCCGAAGCCTGACGATACCGCCGACGCGCTTGCTATTGCGATTACTCACACTCACGCATCGGGCACAGCGCTCAGACAGAATATGTACAACGGAGGCATAAAACTATGATTTACTCAGTAAAAGGTACACTTATCCACATTGAATCCGGATTTGCCGTTGTCGAGTGTGGTGGTATCGGATATAAAGTCAACACAACTATAACTACTCAAAAAGAGCTGAAACTAAACTCTACTGTTATGCTTTACACTTACATGAACGTGCGTGAAGACGCTGTTGAGCTCTTCGGCTTTTACTCTAAAGGCGAGCTTTCTACTTTTAAGCTCTTAATCTCCGTTTCGGGTGTCGGCCCGAAAGTAGCGCTTGCTATTTTATCCGAGCTTTCCAGTGAAACAATCGCACTTTCTGTTTCTTCGGGTGACTATAAAACCCTCACTCGTGCGTCGGGTGTCGGACCGAAACTTGCACAGCGTATAGTTTTAGAGCTTAAGGATAAAATTAAAGGTTTTACCACAGGTTCTGATGATATGGTTGTCAGCAAAGGCTCTGTTATCGCAGATACAGGTAACATCTCGAAAGCTGTCTCAGCTTTAGCTGTACTCGGCTACAGCGCTGCCGATGTCACTCCGATTCTCTCTAAACTCGACCCTACACTTTCGGTCGAACAGCTTATCGGACTAACGCTTAAACAGATGGGATAATTAAACACAACTTTCTTTTGAAAGGGTAATATACTATGGACTACACAGAATTTGAAATGGATTTTGAAGACCGCTTGGTCGACACCGCTGAAATCCCACAGGACTTAGTTGAGGGCGACAATCCTCTTAGACCTAAAACGCTTGATGAGTACGTTGGACAACAAAAGGCGAAGGAAAACTTAAGCGTTTTCATTCAGGCGGCGAAAAACCGAAAAGAAGCGCTTGACCACGTTTTGCTTTACGGCCCTCCGGGACTCGGTAAAACAACGCTTGCAGGTATTATCGCTAACGAGATGGGCGTGAATATTCGAATCACCTCGGGACCTGCGATTGAAAAGCCCGGTGATTTAGCGGCTTTGCTTACTAACTTAAACCCCGGTGATGTGCTCTTTATCGACGAGATACACAGACTCTCACGTGCTGTCGAAGAGATTTTGTATCCGTCAATGGAGGACTTCGCGATTGATATCATCACAGGTAAAGGGCAGATGGCGGCGTCTTATCACTTGCCGCTTCCGAAATTCACCCTTGTCGGTGCTACAACACGAGCGGGACAGCTTACAGCACCGCTTAGAGACCGTTTCGGCGTAGTACTGAGACTTGAGATGTATACTCCGGCAGAGCTTGCTGATATTATTAAGCGAAGTGCGGGAATCTTAGGTATCGGAATCGATGACGACGGAGCGTTAGAGCTAGCGTCCAGAAGCCGAGGGACACCGCGAATCGCTAACCGACTGTTAAGACGAGTGCGTGACTTTTCTGAAGTCATCTCCAACGGTGTTATCACTTGCGATGTAGCACGCACCGCACTCGACAGACTCGAAATCGACGAGTTGGGTTTAGATCAGAACGACAGACGAATGTTAGACGCTATGATTCGTTACTATAACGGCGGTCCTGTCGGACTCGAAACACTCGCCGCGGCTATTGGCGAAGAAGCCGTCACTATCGAGGACGTCTACGAGCCGTATCTGATGCAGATTGGATTTTTAAGTCGTACACCGCGT
>JAZSFG010000184.1:0-20467 GCA_045532065.1 Ruminococcus sp.
CTTTTGTATCAAAACCCTACACCTTTGCCAAGTAAGGAGTAGAGTATTGATACAATGCTTTACTCCTTAATTTTTCGCATAACAAAGCCGATTTCGAGCATTTTTATGAAATAATAATCCTTGTAAAAAGAGTATTTTAAGCTCTGATTACAGGGATTTTTTCTTTTTTACCTAAAACCTATCGTTGCGGCTATGGGAGTTATCGTTGTGGTTTATGGGTAATCGTTGTGGCTTTTGAGTAACCGTTGCGGTTTTACTCACTAATCGTTTGTGTTAAAAAACAGCTTAATTTGGCACATCATTTTATGATATACTCTTAATTGCTTACCTTCATCGTCGATGTCATCTTAATGATTTGTAAAGGGTATAATCAAGCACACCGTTGATTCTTTTGCAGGCATTTTCCTCAAGCTCTTTTACCATAAGGCACTCAGGTGCAGGCAAGTCTACACTTTCGTCTGCAACTATGCCGAAATCTGCGGAGGTCACAAAGCCTCGACTACGGTAATTCTGAGGGTTACCCTCTACAAGCACGACCTTAAAGCCCATTTGCTTTGCTTTTTCAAAGCCTGCCTCGATAAGTTCTTTTGAAATATGCTGACGCTGTAAATCTGTCTTTACTGCCACAGGAGTAAGGATAAGAAGCTTATCCTTAAACTTACCGCCAAGGTGGAACCTTGAAAACATTGAATAGCCTATTACCTCGTCGTTTTCATCCACCATAATAAGCTCAAGCTCAGGTACATAATATTTCATTGACCTGATTTCCTGAACCAAATTCACAACAATCTGTGCATCTTCAGCACTCTCACTGTTTGTAAAGGTTTTTCTTATCATATCTAAAGAAGGTATTAAATATTTATCTTCCATCGATTTAATTGTTCTGTTCATTTTAAAATCTTTCCTTTCTCTTTTTCTTATCGCCGATTCTGAGGGATTTTTCCCACTGTTGTTTCTGCTTTTTGTAATCATAACCGTCATCACTGAACTTCGCCTCGGTTTTAAGCTTTTTGTAGCTTTCAAAGCGAGTGAGGTCAAGCTCACCATCTTTTATAGCTTTTCTTATAGCACACTCCGGCTCGTTTTCATGCTTGCAGTCACGGAATCTGCACTTACCGATAAATTTTTCAACATCTTCGAAGGCTTCGGATAAACCTTCAGTTACATCCCACATACCAAGCTCACGCATACCAGGAGTGTCAATTATCATCACGCCATTTTTGAGCATAATAAGCTCTCTGTGAGTGGTGGTGTGTCTGCCCTTTGAGTCATCTTCACGGATACCGTTTACATCCATAATCTCTCCGCCTGCAAGAGTATTCACTAAACTTGACTTACCAACGCCCGATGAGCCTAAGAAAACAAGGGTGTTACCCTTTTGCATAAATTTTGAAAGTTTATCTAAGCCAAAACCTGTTTTTGCACTTACGATGTGAGTTTCTACATCCTCGGCTACTCGGCTGATTTCTAAAATATAAGGCAAGTAATCATCCGTTAAGTCAGCTTTTGTAAGTACAATTACAGGCTCTGCTCCCGATTGACGAGCAGCAGTAAGATAACGCTCAATCCGCTTTGGATTAAAGTCATTATTCAGCGACTGCATAATAAAAACGTAATCAAAGTTTGCGGCGATAGCCTGCTCTCCTCTACCTTTGTCAGGGTCACGGCGAGAAAAGTAGGTTTTGCGTTTAAGTGTTGCTGTAATTCGGCTGTCGCCGTTTTCAACATAATCTATCAGCACAAAGTCGCCTACTGTTGGGAAAGTCTCGCCCTCCAAGTAATATTCCTTTGACTTTAGCTGAGCATAACCCTCGCCAAAGTTAGACACAACACCAAAGCGACCTTTATGAACTGCGGTTATCCGTGCTGGTATACCGCTTGTGCAATCCAGTCTTAAATCGTAATTAAAACCGTAATCTGATATATTCAACTATTATTCCTCCAAAACCAGTTATTTTTTAAATATAAATATATTGTGCTAACTGAAAATGGACGCAAAAATACCGCAGAAAGTAACCCTTGAAGGATTTCTGCGGCTGAAAAAGGTATAAAAAATACACACCCTTTTGAGTGTGCTACAACATCAGTCATAGAATTCACGAAAGGTTCTTTAAAACGGCACGACAAATAAAGGGGCTTGGAAGTCCCGAAACTATTAAAAGCGTGCCAATATTCAGTTAGCAGTTAATTACCTCGCTGTAAATCATATTAAATCTCCTTTCTCGTTTGCCCGATATTTTTAACAGCAAACTTTCATATTCATAATATACCATCAAGACTTTTTCTTGTCAACCATTCACAATACAAATCACAATCTATTACTCACATTGTGCTTAGAGCGTAATAAAAAGTCAGCATAATTAAGTATAGAATATGAAATCATCGTAAAAAGGGCAGGGTTTATAGGGGGTGCCCTTTTTGTATCAAAACCATACACCTTTGCCAAATAAGGAGTAGAGTATTGATACAATGCTTTACTCCTTTATTTTTCGCATAACAAAACCGTTTTCGAGCATTTTTATGAAATAATAATCCATGTAAAAAGAGTTTTTTGAGCTCTGATTACAGGGATTTTTTCTTTTTTACCTAAAACCTATCGTTGCGGTTATCGAAGTTAGTTCAATTTATTTTTGCAACTATTGCTACAACAATGTTTTTCGTTACAGGTGGAGAGAGCATTCCTATTCCAGAAGAACCCGGAGCTTTTATTTCCTATTCATGTCAAATCATCAGCGCTCTTACAGCACTTGTTTCACTTATAGTATGTCTTTATAAATTTCTCAAAAAGTCGGCTGTGAAGAACAACACACAAGAAGTGTAAATATGCTGTCGCTAAAACCTATATTAAAAAAATCGTTATCTGTATTCGTACCATAAAACAGAAAAGCACTCACCGATAAGGTGGGTGCTTTTCGTTTTATCGTAAAGATATAAAGGACTCAACACTTCAGGGCTTTGAGCGTAAAGCAAAACAGTATAGATTACTGTTTTTTAGCTTTTAGTTTTAAAGTCCATACTGCTACGCAGGCGCTTAATAGAGCCATCATAATAAATAAGTAAATTACACTCGCATCTCCTGTTTGAGGGGATTTATTGCTGGTATTTGAGCCTTCAGGTGTTGGTTGTGGCTTTGTATCTACTGTAGAATCAGACTCTGTTTTGTCGTTTGTTTCAGGCTTGCTACTTCCGACTAAATCTAAAGAAACAAATCTTCTGTTGTTTTCATTTGCAAAAGCTTCAGCTGTAGAGCCGGTGTAACCGTAAATAGTTGTATGTTGTGGAATGCTGAGGTCTGTGTCTATGCGACATTTAGGACTGTATATATAGATTGAATCTAAAGAAGAGCAATTTTCAAAGGCTAAATTATATATAAAAACAGTAGATGAAGGGATATTGATGCTCTCAAGACTGGTACAACCCTTGAAAGCGCAATCTCGCATAGTTCTGAAAGAGTCCGGCAGGCTAACATCTGTCAGACTTGTACAGTTTTCAAATGCGTTCTCATCGATAGTTGAAAATGTATCCGGAAAAGTGATTGATTTTAAGTTAGTGCAATTAAGAAAAACTTGCTTGTCTATAATCTCTACATATGTAGGAACAGTAAAACTTGTTAATCCTGTACATCCTTCGAATGCGTTGTATGAAATGCCTGTAACATATTCAGGTAGATTCGGGTCTGTTAAAGAGGTACAGTTTCTAAACGCGAAAGGCCCGATAGTTCTCATAGATTCAGGCATATTTACGGTAGTCAGACTTGTACAGTTTTCAAAAAGCTGCTGATTGATTTTCTCTATGCCCCTAGGAATAGTAACACTTTTCAGACTTGTGCAATCACCGAATGCGCGTAGCTCGATGTTTGTCACACCTTCAGGAATAATAATGCTCTCCAAAGCCGTGCAACCCTCAAATGTACAAGGGCTAATGTTTGTAAACAAGCCTTCAAACACAACCGATTTAATCTGTGACTCGTAACCGCTCCAGCCTTTTTGGATATTGCCGACACCTAAAATAGTCAGCTTGCCTGTTGTATCCAGAATCCAATAAGCGTTTTCTGCGCCTGCAAATCCGCACTTGCCTTCTGCGACAATTACTCCCATACCGGCACCGCCAATAACATCTTCTGCGTTGGCAGAAATAATATTTATTGAAAACAGGGAAATAACCATCATCAATACAAGTGCTAAAGATATAATAGATTTTAATTTTAACTTTGTATACATAGGGTTTCCTCCTTTGCTAAACTACTGACATTGTACCATTATTAAGTTGTAAAATCAACAGGTTTCGCCAGTTCAACAACAAATGATTTTCTGTAAGTAAATAAGTTCTCAAGAGAGCTTATTTGCTTAACATTTCTTCTACTATTTGTGTTTCTGAAAATTCTGACAACCGCTCTTTTCACCGCCTATATATACTTTATAACGTTTATATGTTGATATTTTACATATGTGCATGATATAATCAAAGCAGAAATGTCAGATTGAGGGTGTTTTTATGAAAACTTGTCCGAATTGCGGTGAAATACTCGGTACTCATGCGGATACTTGCTTTAAATGCAAATACGATTTTGAAGCAGGTAAGGTGTTGACTGCAGAAGAAAAATTACAGCGAGAACAAGTAGTAGAAGAGCTGCGACTCCAAAGAGAAAAGGAAGAAAGGGAACTTGAAGAAAAGCGTGAGCAGGAGAAAAAAGAACTCGAAGAAAAACTCAGAGAATACGAAAGAAAACGAAAAGAAAGAGAAGAACAAGCAAGAAAAGAAAAACTCGAGTTCATCCAGAAACTACCTTTGTATGAATACGCGACTGAAGTTATATCAGACACCAGAAGCGGCGGTATGAATGTTTCTTTGTTAAACGAAACTCTACAGAAGTATGCTAAGGACGGTTGGCGTCTTCACACAGCTTTGTCAAATGAACTCGGAAAAAACAGCACAACAATCGGCTTAGGCGGAATATCAGCAGGTGTAAACGCTACTATGGATCAGACAGTGCTGATTTTTGAACGACTGATTCACAAGGGCTCACTATAATCAACTATATTATCAGAGAGGGTACGGATAATTTTGTATGGACTACAAAAACATAAACTCAAATACACAAGCAACCTCTGCAGACAACGAAAATTTTAATTCAGGAGATACACCCAAAAATCCTGTATACAAGCCACCTGTTACTCCACAACCACGCAAAAGAAGGAAAGCTTCGATTGTACTGGCGATTGTTATTCCCGTTGTAGCGTTTTTGCTCATAGGCTTTGTTCTACTGTTTGTGGTAATCGCAGGCGCGTTTGGTTTCCTGCATTTCCGCAATAAAGAAGCTACAGCTACAGTTGAGACCATAGCTGTAACCGAGGCACTGACAGAAGCTCCAACGATAAAAGCTACCGAAGCTCCTACCGAAGCTTTGACTCAAAAGCCGACAAAAACGGAAGAAGATGAAGATTATGAAGCTGATACCTTTGTTTCATACAAAATCACTTTGTATCCGTACACTTACATATATAATGGTCCAAGCTACGACTACGAGTGCGTTATGACCTTAGACGAAAAAGGCATCTATACCATTGTTGACGAGTGCTACGACCCGGCATCAGACGCAACGTGGGGTAAGCTGAAATCAGGCGCAGGTTGGGTGAATCTCAGCTATAACAACCAAACGGAAAATTACTCCTATTCATCTTACGACGTCGAGCCATATCTTGTAACACTTTATCCTCCGACATACATATACGCAGGTCCGGGATACGAATACGACTACGTTATGACTCTCGAGGAACAGGGCGTTTACACAATAGTAAAAGAGCAGTACAACCCAAGCACCTACTCTACATGGGGCAAACTCAAATCAGGAGTAGGCTGGATAAATTTAGGGTAACAGAAAGGAAAACAAAATGTCGGACGTAAACACAAAAACTCCTAATAAGAAAAAGATTGTTTTAATCCTTTCGGCTGTTATTTCGTTGCTTGTTCTTATCGGAATGTTTTCCGTATTTTTCGCCGTTCCATATGTTAAATACACAAGAGCCATACACACAATGGAGTCGGGTGATTATCAAAATGCAATCGCGACATTTTCTGAACTTGACGGCTTTATGAACAGCAAATTAAAACTCTCTGAATGCAAATATTTAAAGGCCAAAGCACTTTTTGAGGACGGTAAATATGATGAAGCGATAGTTATTCTTACTGAACTCGGAAATTTTAAGGATAGCAAAAATATTATAAACGAGTGCAAGTATCTGTCAGCTAACAAAAAGATGGAAGAAGGTCTGCTCAACGATGCCATCTCCGCGTTCAAAGAACTCGGAGACTATAAAGACTGCAAAGAGAAAACCACAGAATGCTACTATCAAAAAGCATGCTCTCTTTTAGAAGATGGCGAATTTAAAGAAGCACAAGATATTTTTAAGTCATTAAAGGATTATAAGGATTGTAATGATAAAATAAAAGAGTGTAAATATCAATATGCAGTTAAACTGATGAATGAGGGCAACATTGTGGATGCTTACGAAAAGCTCACCGCTCTGAAAAATTACAAAGACTGTAAGAAAAAAGCAAATTCCATCGAAGAAACCTATAACATGATAATGGCAAAACCGAAAATCTTTGTTGATAGAAATTGGCGTTTATCCAGTGACCGCAGTAATTTTACCAGCAAAGTTATAGACGAAAACACAATGGAATTTACACTTTACGGTTGGTACGGATTAGGAGCACACAGCACAGAAACCTGCACTGCCAAATGGGATCCAAAAACAGGCAGGCTTAACTACAAAAACTCTTCGTGTTATTTTCAGGAGAGAACCACTACTTGTTTATACAGTGATGGCTCAGGTTACTTTTACTACAAAGATGGACTCTTGTGTTGGGTTAACAACAAAAAACCGGGGCACATAGAAGTGTTCTGGTGATATAAATCCTTATCGCTACTATTCGGCTTCGGGAAATCCCGAAGCCGTTTTTCTGTACATATATTTATTATTCTCATATTGCGAAAGAAACCTATGTGTGATATATTTATCGTGTAAAAATTTGTGAAAAGGAGGAGCTCGGGTGAAAAAGCTGACAAAAAAGATAAGAACTGCTTTTTATATGCTTTTTAAGTGTGCTGTAGCGGGTGTTATCGCCCTTGCCGTGCTATCAGGTGTTTGCTTTCTTGTGAATTATTCGGGTGCAAGAGTGCACAACGAATCAGGCTCGACTGATTTTAAATGGGGCGAAAACCAGTACAGAAGCAATGCCTTAGAGGGCTTTGCGTGGTTTTTTATGGACGAGCACGGATTTAACAATATCGAAGACACTTCAAAAGAGCCTGACATCCTCTTAATGGGAAGCTCTCACATGGAGGGTGCGAATGTAAGTCAAAAGAAAACTACAGCAAGCTTACTTTCCGACAAGTTACCACTTAGCGTATACAACATCGCAACATCAGGACACACGATATACAACTGCGTAAATAATATGGATAACGCAGTCAAAGAGTATAATCCGAGTAAGTATCTCATAGTAGAAACTGTCACCGCAGAGCTCACCGTTTATGAAATGCAAAAGGTTATTGACGGTGAGTTTGAGCCGTTTGAATCCTATGACAGCGGTGCGCTATACGCTTTGCAAAAGTACATACCTGCAATAAAAACGATGTATAAACAGGTGGGTTTCTGGAGAGATGCGGACAAAACTCCAAACGAAAATACCATCGCAAAACCAGCAGAAGAAAACTACGAAGAGGTTCTTGAAAACTTCCTTTTAAAAGCGAAAAACTCAGCAGATAAAAGCGGTGCTCAGCTTATTATCTTCTACCACCCTGAGATAAAAATCGATGAAAACGCAAACGCTTACACAGAAGTTTCAGACAAAAATAAGCTCTTAGCTTTTGAAAATGCGTGCGATAAACTCGGTATCATATACATTGATATGACCGATACATTCACAGCATTGTATAACAACGACCACATCCTGCCTTACGGATTTTATAACACAGGAGTCGGCTCTGCTCACCTGAATGAACACGGTCACAAAGCAATTGCTGAAGAAATCATTAATTTAATATCGGAGGGTAAATAAAGTGGCGTTAAACAGTTTTAATTTTTTAGTCTGCTTTGCTTTTTTGTTTGCTCTTTTGCTCGTATTAGAGGCTGTAAAAACGCTCACAAAAAGCAAGATTTTAAGCCGTATACAGATTGTCACCTTAATCATATTCAGCTACTCGCTTGTTTTCCTTGCTGACTGGCGGTTCTTTGTTTGTATTCTTTCTGCGACCGCTCTTACTTACCTGCTCGCGCTGGGAATTGAAAAAGCAAAAACTGCAAAAACTCAAAAAGTATATCTGTCTACGGGTATCTGTGTTTTAGTGCTGATGCTCGGATATTTCAAGTACACTAACTTCTTTATCTCGGGATTTTCTTCCCTCTTTAATGTGCAGGCAAGCACGCTCGACATCATCCTGCCTATCGGTATATCTTTTTATACTTTTTCTGCAATCGCATATCTTATTGACATCTACAGAAAAAAATACGAAGCGGTCACAAATGTGCTCGATTTCGCTCTTTATATCGTATTCTTTCCGAAGCTCTCTTCAGGACCGATTGTCAGAGGTAAGACATTCTTCCCACAGGTTAAAAACTACCGCGGTATAAAAGCAAAAAACGTATGCGACGGCTTACAGATTTTTGTTTTCGGTCTTTTTAAAAAAATTGTGCTCGCTGACCACTTAGGTGTATTTGTAAACAACGTGTACTCATCACCACAATCATACTCTACTGCGACCGTTATTCTGGCTGTGCTCAGCTACTCTTTACAGATTTATTTCGACTTTTCAGGTTACTCCGATATGGCAATTGGTCTCTCGAAAATGGTCGGTTTCGATTTTGAGAGTAACTTTAATCTGCCGTATATCGCGACAAGCTTCTCTGACTTCTGGAAAAGATGGCACATCAGCCTTTCGTCGTGGTTTATGGAGTACCTGTACATCCCACTCGGTGGAAGCAGAAAAGGTGGTTTGCGCACCTGTGTAAACCTGCTTATCGTTATGCTTATAAGCGGACTGTGGCACGGCGCAGGCATCACGTTCATACTGTGGGGCTTGCTTTATGGTGTGTTAAGCTGTGTTGAACATCTGCTTAAAAAGAAAAACGTAGTTAAAAAACAGCGTCCTGTATTAAACTCAGTAAAAGCACTCGGGATTTTCATCGCGGTTACACTGTTATGGATTCCGTTTAGAGCAACTTCACTTTCTAATATGCTTAATGTATTAAAGGGTTGTTTCACTCTTCAACAGGGCATATGGCACCCGTACAGTTGGACGTTCTTTGCTCTCTTCTGCCTTATTATTTCAACAGTTTTCGCTGTTGTTAAAAGCAAGAAAAGCGGTACAAAAGACAAAAACGGTCTGCCGTATGTTAACGGTTACTATCCGCTGATGAATCTCACAAAATTTGGCTCGCTGTGTATATTCTTTATCTTCTGCGGACTAACACTTATCCTCGGATATTTTGGCAACACAGCATTTATTTACGGTGCATTCTAAATGTAAAGAGCTCCATCGAAAAGATGGAGCTCTTGTTTTTACTTTCTACTTCTTTTTTTGTAATCACGCTCGATTTCGTCACTCCAGTTGTCAAGAGCTCGGCTTTCTCTTACACTACACACAGCTTTTGAAACAGTATCGTAGGCAACTTTTGTACCTTTCTTGTCAGCGTGGTAATTCACCGCTCTGTCCTCATCAATTCCATAGCGACGGGCAGTCTCAGCAGCATCTATATTAGCACCTATAAAAAGGAATTCCCAGCCGTACTTTTCCTTTTGACGCTGTATCATCGCTTTGACCTGCTCACTTGTATATCTTCTGCTCGCGTTTTCCATTCCGTCAGTTGTGATAACAAACATTGTGTTACCGGGTACATCTTCAGTTCGAGCGTATTTGTGGATATTTGAGATGTGCTTTATCGCACCACCTAAAGCGTCGATAAGCGCTGTGCAACCGCGTACTGTGTAGTCTTCGTCTGTCATCAGCTTAATATCACTAAGTTTCACTCTGTCGTGGAGCACAACGCTTTCATTGTCAAACAGAATTGTCGATACAAAGCACTCGCCGTCAACTTTCTTCTGCTTTTCAATCATCGCGTTAAATCCACCGATTGTGTCTTTTTCGAGTCCTGCCATGGAACCGCTTCTGTCAAGTAAAAATACGAGTTCTGTAGTGTTGTTTTTTGTCATAATTATCTCTCCTTTAAAGTTAAAAGTTACTGTAAACTTATCTTACAACCACATTATATCCACAATCTTTTAATTTTTGGTCAATCACGAATTTACCGAAATTTTTGTTGATAAATATTTCATATTGCGTTATACTGTGAGTAGAAAATAAAAGGAGTTTTTACTATGAACTACGACATTATTTTTGACAAAAACAGCCCATATGAAACAGAATTTAAATTCAACGATAAAATGGAGCTTACTGTGTATTTCAGTAACGAAAACATAGCCCTCAAAGCCGACAAAAACGGTAACGCTGTTTTCTTAAACGCTGACGGCGAAGAAATCAAAAGAGAAAAAGCAGAAAGTGACCGCTACTTCTCTTCGATTTACTGTAAATCCTACAAGAGCGTTGTTTCGGTACGTTTCCCTGTTTTTGAGACTGTTGACCACTACCCTGACTGCGACGGTGAATACGACCGCTACAGCGAAATTATCGTAGATAATATAGTCTTCACATTAAACGTATAAATTAAAAAAGGATGCCTTTTGGGGCATCCTTTTTCTTTTTATTATAGCTTTGAGTACAGTGTTTCCTGATCATATTTAAATAAAATCGAGTCGATTTCAAGCACATCGTAAATATTATGTTCGAGGCAGTACATAATGATGACGTCAAACAGCGAACTTTTTGACAGCACAAAGCCGACACTATTGAGCAAACTCTGTGTTTCTTCGAGTGTAAGTTCCAAAGCCACCGCAAACGAAATCGCAGTCTTTTTATTTGGCTTATAGTGCTTCTCGTTCATGATTTTATACCATGTCTGTTTGCTGACATTAGCTTTTTTGTAGCACTCAACATCGCTCATCCCCTTTAAATCGATGAGCTTCAAAAGTTTTACTGAAAAGCTCTCGTCGAGCTTTATGTAACTATCGATATCAAGCTCGTCATCACCGCCTACAGAACATTTGTCGCATATTTCAGATTCAACAGCCTTTGGCATCGACACAGACATCGAATCATTCGGATATATGGAAAAATCTCCGTCATAGCGTGTGCGACGAGCTGAACTGCGGTAGAAATCCGAGTGCTCTTTAACGTAGTTGTCATCGATGTAGCTCTCAATTGACAGAAACAGCTTTTCGCTGAATTTGTACGCTGTTTTGTCATACACCACAAGATATGCCATCATATCGTTTTTAAGTAAAAACGAGCTTATCGTGTCGATTGCTACTTTTAAAACCTCGTCTTTCGGGTAGCCGTAAGTACCCGAAGAAATCAGCGGAAACGCGACACTTTCGCACTTGTTTTCTTCTGCCAGTTTCAGCGCGTTTCGATAACAACTTCTAAGAAGTGTTTCTTCCCCGTTTTCGCCACCGCCCCACACAGGACCTGCGGTGTGGATAACGTGCTTTGCAGGTAACTTATAGCCTTGTGTTATAACCGCCTCGCCGACTTTAATACCGCCTATTTTTTTGCACGCAGAAAGAAGCTCGTCACCCGCAGCTTTATGTAAGCTCAAATCAAGACCACCTGAAGGACTCAAATTGCAGTTTGTCGGGTTAACTATAGCGTCACATTTTATTTTTAAGATATCCTGTCTGATAATCTGCAGCGGCATGGCGTCACCTCACGTAATTTATACGCTCATTATATCATCTCAAAATTGCTTTCGCAACAAATGAGATATAGTGATTTTGTGTTGTTTTATTGACTTTGTTATGGTATGATGAAGGATAGAAAAACCTTATACGAGGTGGTTTTATGTCAGTAAAGTTGTTTTTCTCAGCTATTATAAAATTTTTACTCGGTATTCTTCTCGTAGGAGTGCTCGTTTTCCTGCCTGCAGGTACACTTAATTACACTCAGGGCTGGCTTTTTATGGGACTACTGTTTGTCCCGATGTTTATTGCGGGTGTAATTATGATGATAAAAAACCCGCAGCTGCTACAAAAGCGTTTGAACGCTAAAGAAAAGCTAAAAGAACAGAATCTCGTTGTAAAACTCTCGGGACTTATGTTCATTATAGGCTTTGTTGTTGCGGGTCTTAACTTCAGGTTTGAGCTGTTTATGTTGCCTTTATGGGCGTCACTTGTTGCGTCTGTACTCTTTCTTTTTGCGTATGCTCTGTATGCTTTAGTGCTGAAAGAAAACCCGTACTTATCGCGGACTGTCGAAGTACAACAAGACCAGAAAGTTATCTCAACGGGGCTGTACTCTGTAGTGCGCCACCCGATGTACATGGTGACTTTACTTTTGTTTATTATGATGCCACTGGTGCTCGGTTCAGTATTTGCGCTTCCTGTCTTTTTACTCTACCCGTTTATTATCGCAAAAAGGCTTTTAAGCGAAGAAAAGTTTCTCGAAAAAGAGCTTACGGGCTACAGCGAGTATATGAAAAACGTCAGATACAGACTCATCCCGTTTATATGGTAAAGTCAGCAAACCCCATAGCTTATAGATGAAACAGCACCAAATATAGTGAAAACACATCGTGTTAAACATAAATACAAGGAGTATGAAAATGAAAAAGATATTAGCACTTATGCTCGCAGTAACTATGATTTTTTCTCTTGTTGCGTGCAACAGTACCACACAGTCAGAAAAGCCGAAAAACGAGTACGTTATGTCTGATGACCCAAAAGAAGGCTCGGTTATTGATGGGGTTATGACCGATATTTCTGTCAGCGACCCGATACTAAAAAAGACTACCGCACAGTGGCTCGACACTTGTGTGCTGTACGAAGTTAATGTACGTCAGTTTACTGAAGAAGGCACTTTCAAAGCTTTTGAAAAGCACCTTGATAGACTCAAGGATATGGGTGTCAACACTCTGTGGTTTATGCCGATTCACCCAATCAGCGAAACAGAGCGCAAGGGCACACTCGGTTCATACTACGCGGTTGATGACTACACCGCAGTTAACCCTGAATTCGGTACTATGGAAGATTTCCAGCACCTCGTTGACAAAGCTCACGATATGGGATTTAAAGTAATCATCGACTGGGTTGCTAACCACACAGGTTGGGACCACGACTGGATTACAGAACACCCTGAGTGGTACGACCGCGATGAAAACGGGAACATCACATATTCTTACGACTGGTCAGATATCGCTGAACTCAACTACGACAACTTTGAGATGCGTGCACAGATGATTAAAGCTATGCAGTTCTGGATTGAAGAAGTCGGTATCGACGGATTCCGTTGTGACCACGCTATCGGTGTTCCTGCGTCATTCTGGAACGCGGCTGTGTACAAGCTCAAGAGTATAAACAGCGACATTATGATGCTTGCAGAAGTTTCTGCCGCACAGAGCCTCACAAAATACGCTTTCGACTCTTGTTACAACGACCAGCTCTACGGTCAGTCGCTGATGATTAAGGGTGGCGTTGCTACATCGACTATTATGCAAGGTATGACCTTGAACGCAAACTACGTTGAAGGTAGCTTCCCTATGAACTACCTTGATAACCACGATAAAAACTCGTATGAAGACAGTATTGTCGGTCGTTTCGGCGATACATACGAACCACTTATGGCGCTTACGTTCCTCTCAATCGGTTATCCGCTGATTTATACTTCAAACGAACAGGGGTATGATCACGAAATCGAGTTTTTCGAGAAGGATGCTGTAAAATGGGAAGACGAGCTTAAATATGAAGAATTCTTCACAGAGCTCTCAGCTTTAAAACATAACTACAAGTCCCTTGCTTCTTCAAGCACAGACCTTCACTTCCTTCCTGTCACCAACTCACACGTCTTCTCCTTCTCACGAACAAGTGAAACAGACAGCGTGTACTATGTAGGCAACCTCTACTACGATGAAATCCCCGATGTTGATGTCGAGCTTGACTTTGAAAACGCAACCTGCGTTATGCACTACGACGGCGAAAACTTTGACTTTACAGATAAAGAAATCACAGCAGATGATATGCAAAAGAAAACATACAACCCGTATGAATTCTATATCTTCACAGTTTCAGCTGAATAAACACTTTTGGAGGCACTTTAAGAAAGTGTCTCCTTTTTTTGTGGGTAAAATAATAAATATATCAGTTCTAAGTGCAAAAATATTGAATTAGATTTTTCACTGTGATATGATAAATCCATAAACTTACAAGGCGTGATATTATGTCAATTAAAAACTTCAGTCTTCTGCATCCTGAAAACAAAGAGGTAGTGTACAAAACCTTAAACAAAGAGGCATTAAACGACCTTTCTATTGACTACCTGTGCGAAAATCTGACTGATGACCCATATGAACTCAACAGCATAAAGCGACTTCTCACAAACATCACCTGCGACGAAGAGGTCATTGAATACAGACGCGATATTTTCGAGGATTTTCTGAAATTTCCTAAACTTCGAAGCGACCTCACAGCGCTTTTATTAAAGCTCAAGGACCTTCGCGAAATCGAACGTTTCCAGAAAGACACCGAAGCATCATCGCTGTGGCAACTTATTAACAGACTCAGAGAGCTCGACGGCTATGTTGACTGTATCACAAGTATCAAAGACACTCTCGAATCACTCGATATAAAGTCGCAAGGGCTTTTAAGGCTCAGAGAAATAGTAAACGACATCTTTAATCACAGCGGTTTTTCACAGCTCAAAGACGACATCAACGAGACTTTTGAGAAAGCACGCAAGCTCAAGAGTATTACTCTCGGCGTAAACCTCGATAACCTCTTAAAACCGCAAACCGTCGGTGTAATTTCGCTTAATGACCAGCATTTTTCTGACAGCGGTCTGCTCAAGAAGTTCATCAACTTTGCAAAAAACGAAAGCGAACTTCACCACGGAATTGACGTCTCTGCGTTTGTGTCGTATCACCCGAATAATCCATCCACCACAACCTTCGGTTTAGGTAAAGTGGTAACAGGCGCACAGCAGGATTTAAATCAGATTCAGGACAGCACATTAACCGGTGCGGACCCGATGTCACAGGCGCTGTCAAAAGTCGTTACCGACATATTAAAACGCACGGTAAATAACATAAAGTCGATTCTGCACCAGTACATCGGTGTTAGCGGATACTCGTTCGTTGACCTTATGCCTGAAATCGTCTTCTATATCCGTTTTTCTGAACTTTGCGATAAAATTCTTGCAAAAGGGCTTTCTCTATGCAAGGCTCAGGTGCGCGACAAAAACGAGCGTATGTGTGATATAAAGGACATCTACAACATAAAGCTCGCTATAAAATCGGTGAATGAAAAAACTATTCCTGATATCGTCACAAACGATTTTGTTTTCGACGAGGACAAACGAATCTACATTTTAACAGGACCTAACCGAGGCGGTAAAACCACCATCACACAGGCTGTCGGTCTGTGCTTTTTGCTCGCACAAAACGGCATTTACGTTCCGTGTAAATCGATGATATTCAGCCCGTGCGACAATATTTTCACCCATTTTCCTGCTGACGAAAACGACACTGTCGACCTCGGTCGACTCGGCGAAGAAAGTAAACGTCTGTCAGAGATTTTCTCGGTTGCTACAAAGTACAGCCTGCTTCTTCTTAACGAGAGCTTAGCGACAACCAATGTCGCAGAAGGTCTGTACATCGCAAAAGATGTCGTAAAATCCATGCGATATTTAGGCGTACGATGCATCTTCAACACCCACATGCACGAGCTTGCAAGCAGTATAGTCACCATCAACAGCGAAATAGAGGGTGACAGCGTTGTCGAAAGTATGGTCACAGGCGTCGAGAATGGTCGCCGTTCGTTCAAGACTTTCATAGCACCTCCGCAGGGTATGAGTTACGCTAAAGATATCGCGATAAAATACGGCGTGACCTTCGACTGTATCAAACGCGAAATCGACAGAAAAAGAAAAAACACTCAAAATTAATCAGCAATAAAACAATCAAAGCGACAAATTCTGACGAGTTTGTCGCTTTTTTGTCAAAAATCAAGCAAATTTTCCAAACAAATGTTTGATTTTTCGACATTTATGTGCTATAATCTACACAGAGGTGATATTATGAAACCACTTAGTAAAAGCCAGCAAAAGGTTTATGACTATATATTAAGCTGTAGCGAAGAGGGACGTGTGCCGTCTGTTAGAGAGCTGTGCGATGCAACAGGATTTAAGTCTACTTCCACCGTGCATCTGCACCTTAAGACTCTCGAAGAGCGCGGACTTATTGAACGCGAAAGCGGTTTAAACCGCTGTATTCGTATCAAAAACGACGAGCCGACAAGCAAAGTACCGCTTTTAGGTAGAGTTACTGCGGGTATGCCGATTCTCGCTGTTGAAGAAATCGAAAGCTACATCCCTGTTGCGCAGTCTGTCACCCGTGGACGCGAGATGTTCGCGCTGAATGTTGTCGGTGACAGTATGATTAACGCGGGTATTTTCGACGGTGATATCATCGTCGTACACCGTACGCCTACTGCTCTAAACGGCGACATCGTTGTCGCTATGGTTGAGGACGAGTGTTCGGGTGAAGCAAGCGCTACAGTAAAGCGTTTCTACAAAGAAAACGGCCACATAAGACTACAGCCTGAAAACGACGACTACGAACCGATTATCGTTGATAAAGCGGTACTTCTCGGTAAAGTCGTGACCTTGATACGCAATTTTGAATAATTTTACGTAAAAGAAAGCTCCCATTGGATTTTCCAACGGGAGCATTTTTATTGTTGTTTTGCTTTTTTATCGGATACCGTACTTTTCAATAATGTAGTCCATATCCTTGTCACCACGACCTGAAAGGTTAATGAGCACAGAGCCGTGGTCCATACGCTGTGCAAGTTTCATACCGTAGGCAATAGCGTGGGAGCTCTCAATTGCAGGGATAATACCCTCTAAACGAGAAAGCTTATAGAACGCATCGATTGTCTCTTCGTCGTCGATAACATCGTACTTAACTCGACCAATTTCCTGTAAGAAAGCGTGCTCAGGGCCAGAAGACGGATAGTCAAGACCAGAAGCTACTGAATAAACAGGAGCTGGCTCGCCGTTTTCGTCTTTGAGCATAATTGAGTTAAAGCCGTGCATAACCCCCTCAGTACCGTACTTCAGAGAAGCCGCATGGTCGCCGAGCTTTTCGCCTCGACCTAAAGGCTCGATACCGTAAATATCAACAGGGTCGTTTAAGAAACCTGAGAACAGACCCATAGCGTTTGAGCCACCGCCCACACACGCAACAACTGCGTCAGGAAGGTGACCTGTCATATCAACAAACTGCTCTCTTGCCTCAATTCCGATAACACTCTGGAAATCTCTTACCATCATTGGGAATGGGTGTGGGCCTAAAACTGAACCGATACAGTAAATAGCGTCTTCATATTCCTTGCTATATGCATCAAAAGCAGCGTCAACAGCTTCTTTTAAAGTCTGCAGACCGTGAGTAACCTCAACAACATTTGCGCCTAAAATCTTCATACGCGCAACATTCGGAGCCTGTTTCTTTATATCAACAGCACCCATGTAGATGTCACACTCGAGTCCGAAGTAAGCCGCAGCAGTAGCAAGAGCAACGCCGTGCTGACCGGCACCTGTTTCAGCGATAACCTTTTTCTTTCCCATATATTTAGCGAGCAATGCCTCACCCATACAGTGGTTTAATTTGTGTGCACCAGAGTGATTTAAATCCTCACGCTTAGCGTAAAGCTGTACGCGTCCGCCCATAGCGTCAGAAAGTCTCTCGAGGTGAGATACAGGAGTAGGGCGACCCTGGAACTCTTTTCTGATTCTACGGAGTTCTGCGATGAACTTTCTACTCTGACAGATAGTAAAGTAAGCCTGTGTAATCTCCGCCATTGCGTTTTTCAGCTTCTCGCCGATGTACACACCGCCGTATTTTCCAAAGTAACCCTCCTTATCAGGGAAGTTGCGAAAATAAGTGTCAAAATCAACATTATTAAAAATCATGATAAACCTCCGAAACAATGGTTATATTCTAAAACCTGATTTTACTTTTATCAAAAACTTTTACGAGGATTATACCGAGTATCAGTCCTGCACCACCTTGTACAGCGTTTGCAGGAATATTTACAACAGACGGTAAAAAACCGTAAAGCAATCCTTCAAACAAAAAGTAACCACCAACCATCAGCACTTCTGCGCTTATACCGCTGACAAGTCTGGACGGAAACTCCTTTGCTTTTTTTCTCATTAATTTAAACAAGAAAAACGAAACTAAAGCCATTAAACCTTTAATCAGAAAGGTTGCAGGTGCGTAAACGACATAACCCGAAAAAATATCAGCAAGCGCCGAGCCGATGCCTGCCGCGAGAAATCCGTAAACAGGGGACAAAATCCATCCCGCAAGTAGAACAACACAATCGCCAAGGTTTATGTAACCCTTCAGCGGTGACGGAATTTTAACAACCATAGTCGCAACACAAACAAGTGCTGTGAGCAACGCTGTGAGAACAATTTTACGTGTAGTGTTTTTCATCTTATTACCCTCTTAATATTTAAAAAATTTTATCAAAATTAAAAAAACAGAATCGCCATCGCTTAGTGAGTAAAACCATAAAGCACCCTCCAAATAAAAAAGTCCTTGCAGAGTAACAATACTCTGTCAAGGACGAATAAATACTTATCCGCGGTGCCACCTTGATTCACGAGATGTCGTGCGCTTATCGGATACTGACATATCCGTGGCAACTGACGTGTGCCTTACGTTGCAGAATACTCTGCGAGCAAGCTCGCATTTGACTGCACCCTCAGCGGTCCATTTGACAACCTGTTTCTTACCCGACTTTCAGCACCACGGGCTCTCTGTAAAGGCGTTTGCTGTCTTTATCTCCGCGTCAACGGTTTAAAATATGAAAGTATTATACAGCGTAATATGTTTTGTGTCAAGGAAAAGTTGTCGCAAGGGTTTTACGCTTTTAAACAAAATACGCGCACGTTTATAAGACGCACGCGTATTTCGCAAAAACAGAAAGAAAAATGTATAGAAAGGAAAGTAGTAATTAGGATTTATGGCTTAAAGAAAGAGTTATCATCGTCTTTCTTGCGTGATTTTTCTTCCTCTTCCATCATACCCATGATAAAAGAGAATTTCGCGGATTCCTCTAAACAATCGAGCTCGCCGCTATTATCAAAATCGAACATTTCGTTAAAAAAATCAAACACGAAAAACACAACCTTTCTTTAATCTACTTGTATTGTACCACCTTTTGTGTCCGATAAAAAGGACTTTCCTGTAAACATTTTATAAACTTTACACTTTTTTGAAAGGCTCACGGGCTTGGAATTTTGAATTATGCCTTCAATGTATCGCTTCTCCTTTGACGCTCTCATATCACGCCTCGTTTGTCTTCGCTGTTACAAATAGGGCTCCCGAAATCTTCGATTTTGGGAAGAGGAGGAGCAAACCGTAAGACGAAGAGTCGGCAAACAGCCGAATCGAAGTCAAAAGGTTTTGTGACGACGAGCTCGGCGCTTAAAATATCACGCCTCGTTCACCTACGCTTCTCCCTAAAAGTCCACGTTCTCGATTAACTACTCTACGGACACTTTGTGTCCTACGAGCAGTCCCATCTCGCACTCGACTTTTAGGGGCTACGGGCTCGGACGCTTAAATAAAACAAAAAGCACTAAGCCTTGCGGAAGCCTAGTGCCTTTGCTTTTGTTTGGGATAAACCCATATAAAAATGAGGGGTACAATGATAGACTGTTAGTCTACATTGAGGAGGGTAGAACAATACAAAATTAAGTTGCGGTCCTTAACTTTGTACAACTATATTATAACGCGAATTTTTCTAAATATGTGAATTAGGTGTGAACTTAAGTTGAACATTTTGCGTCTATTTAGTGAAAGTTTTGTCACAATTCTTATGACACTGTCAGATTAAAAGAAAACGCCTGTTACGAAAATCTCGATGCCGATGAATATAAGTATTGCACCGCCTAAAATCGTTGCTTTACCGCTGAGTTTTGTACCAAACTTTCTGCCAATATACACACCGCTTGTACAAATTACGAATGTAACTGTCGCAATAATTAAAGCCGAACACAGCGCCATAAGAAAATCGTACGATGCTATTGTAAAACCTACTGACAGAGCGTCTATAGATGTCGCTATGCCCTGAACTAAGAGCGCAAGCACTCCGACTCTCGGCTTTTCGTCCTCGTCCTTATTCTTTATCGCATTTACTATCATCGAAATACCGATGTAAAGCAAAAGCACTAAAGCGATATACGGAATAAACTTCTCAAACGCCGTGAATTTCTCGACTATAGTGTGAACACACAGCCAACCGATAAGAGGCATAACTGCCTGAAAAAAAGCAAATGTCGTTACTG
>JAZSFG010000095.1:0-6526 GCA_045532065.1 Ruminococcus sp.
TCATCTTTACATCACCATATTATTAGTAATATCGCTCTTTGTCAATAATTATGTCAATTTTTTAATCGTTGCTTCTATATAAGAAATTTATAAACCGTTAAATTCTGTTCGCATAACGCCGATAAACTCCGTGTTTACGGCTATAATCTAGCTATCCCCTATAAATACGAAATTATTAAAAAATATGAAAAGTATAACGATAAAATACAAATATAAAAAAGCCCGACAAAATCATCGGGCTTTTAAATTACACTTAAATCTTAAGACCTGTTGTAGTCTTTAAGAAAGATTCAACCTTTTCGCGGATAATAGCCACGCCACCCTCAGAATCACTCTCGATATTGAGCGGTAAAATAGGGTCGTGAACAGAAAGTCTGAGTAAAAACCAGCCGTCGCCGTCGTTCTCGCCGAATGAAACGCGGATTCCCTCGCGGTTGTCGTCAGCAACAATCCAACCCTCTGTCTTCTCAGCATACTCAGTAAGCGCGTCGATAACTTTCATTCCACAAGCCTTGAAGTCAGGCTCTAAGATTTCGTAACGAATTTCGATTGTCTCAACAGGCTCTTTAAGCTCTGCTACTAAATCGTCAATCTCCTTGCCCTCTTTTCTCAGCTGTGCAGCTTTTATGATAAAACGTGTGCAAAGGTACGCACCATCATCCAAGAAGTAGTTATCTCTCATCGCACAGTGACCTGAAGTTTCAGCAGCAATAGGACAGTTGATGCCCTGCTCGTTAAGCTCGATAGCCTTGTTGATTATGTTCTTGTAACCTCTGCGGTAGCGATAGTGCTTACCGCCTAAAGTCTTCTCAATAAAATCTTTTACACCAGGAGAAGTGATAGAGTCAGTAACAATAGTACCACCATCGTTGCCCTCAAGAGCAATAACAGAGGCGAGCGCTACTAAACGGTTGCGGTTGATTTCTTTACCGTGTCTGTCAACAGCGCCACCACGGTCAACGTCAGTATCAAAAATCACACCCAAGTCAGCTTTATTCTCAATAACAGCATCACAGATACTCTTCATTGCAACAGGGTCTTCAGGGTTAGGTACATGGTTAGGGAACATTCCGTCAGGGTCTAAATACTTTGAACCTGTTGTAACAGCACCGAGCTTTTCGAGTACGTCAGCAGCGTAGAAACCACCGACACCGTTACCAGCGTCCACAACAATATGGAAGCCCTTGAGTGGGAACATATAATCATCTGCGTTAACTTCTTTGCGGATAAACTCGCACAGGTTGTCAGCATACTGCTTCATATAGTTAACTTCAGTTACAGTACCGCCCTCAACAGCTTCTGGCTTATCGTTGTTCTGAGCGTGAATGAGAATTGCTTCGATATCACAGCCATCTAAACCGCCACCACGAGTAAAGAACTTAAGACCATTACGGTTGAAAGGATGGTGAGAAGCTGTAATCTGTACAGCACCGTCACAACCTAAATCAACAGTTGTCATAAACATCGACGGAGTTGAAGAAAGGTTTGTGTAGATAACCTCTACACCTGCTTTTTCCATCTGAGGGATAACGCAGGATGCAATTCTCTCACCCGAAATACGGGAATCTCTACCGACAGAAATTTTAAGCTCGTTTACGGGCTTGTTCACCTTTTTTGAGAGCCACAGCATAAAGCCGTTAGCCATACGTTCAACTCTCTCGTTTGTCATATTAACCTCATATCCAGGCACGCCTTCGCTTGCGACACCACGGATATCAGTACCACTTTTAAATACGCCGTATTCTTTATTTAACATGGAAATTCTCCTTTGCTATATATATCCTTTGTATTATAGCACACAAAACAAGATAATTACAACACAAAAGCCAAAATTCAATTTCGGCGGTATGGTATATTTTCTGTATAGAATTTTAACTTCTTCTGGTGCATTTAACGAAACATGTTACAGCGATATGTCAAAAATTAATCTTTTTGTCGCTTCTATTGTGCATATCATACATTTACTTTCAACCGTGTTAGTGCAGTTTAGTTATAACTGTTAGCATATTGCACAAACCAAAACAGGTTTCTTTGTTGACTTTTACGAAAAATCAGCTATAATAATAAATGTCAAGTAAAGTCCGCTTGACTATCGTGAAAACGATATTTTAGGAATATAGCCAAATGGTAAATGGCAGCACGAAAATAAAACATAATAAGGAGGAGAAACTATGATGACACCTATCATTAGTTTGCACAACGTCGATGTTTCAGAATTCTTAGCCGTGCTTGACACTTGCAAGGGCAACGTATTCCTCGTAACTAACGAGGGCGATAAACTCAATCTTAAAAGCAAGCTTTGTCAGCTGATCGGTCTTGCACGACTCATCGAAGGTGGCAAGATTACTGAAGCATGCATCGTATGCGACAATGTAGAAGACGAGAGCAAGTTATTCAGATTTAACCTGCTCGGAAAAAGCTCTAAGATTGCTTAATTTATACAGCTAATAACTTTTTTCACGTTAATTTCAAAAAATCCTAAAGCAGAAAGACCATCCGAAAGGGTGGTTTTTCTGCTTTTTGTTGCACTCATCATCCGCTTGTTAATTAACACTTGAAAAATTGTCGTAAATAGTGTATCCTTTATTCATCAATAAAAGGAGGCAAATATTATGCTTAACAATGAAGATATGATGGAAGTTTACGAACCGGAACTTGTCACTCTTGTTGACGACGAGGGTAACGAGGTTGAGTTCGAATTATTAGACGTTATCGAGTACGAAAACGAAGAGTATGTTCTTCTTATCGAAAACAACGAGGATGCCGAGGGCGTTATCATCCTCAAAATCGAAAGTCTCGACGACGAAACCGAAAACTATGTTGGCATCGACGACGAAGAAATCCTTTCTAACGTTTTCGAAACTTTCAAGGAGAAATACAAGGATGAGTTCGACTTTGAATAAGGTTATCACCCGAGTACTCGCATGTGTACTGTGTTTGTGCGTTCTGTTTTCACTGACAGCGTGTTCTTCACGTGTGCCGAATAAAATACGCAAAGCTGATCAGATTTGTGTCAGCGGTGCTCTATACGAAAGCTGGATGTACATCATCACCGATGAAGCGTTTATCGACGAAACTGCAAAGATTTTCACATCTATGAACTGTAAAAAATCTGATAACGCAGTAAATATGATGGATGCAGGAGAAACTCTTTCTTTCACTTTTAGTAAAGGAGAGGAAACACTCGGCAAAGTTATTGTCGACAGCAGTAATCGCGTATGCTTTGAAGCAGGTGCACAATCATACGACATCACTTCAGAATTCGATTTTGACTATGTAAAAGATCTTGTGGACAAGCACACAGAAACTATTAACGAAAGTTTGAAAACAGCTGAATAACCTAAGATTAAAAAAAAAAGAGCATTCTTTCGAATGCTCTTTTTTATATGTTTTTATGTATTCTACTAAAAAGTTTTGTGTGCTCTAATAGCTTTACAAACGGAAAGCCCAACACAACACATACGCCGAATTCTCCAAGTGCTACTAAACCGCCCTGTAAAAGGAAACTCCCAAAATGGAACGGACCTTCAATCAGGAAAAATTCAAGCTCGAGTCCGATAATAATACCGTTAGCGAATACAGGCATCAACGCAGACATAACAGGGAGTTTAAGAACACGCACATTTCTGAACTTGTACGCTGCAAACGTCGCAATGAATGTAGCAAAAGTTCCGCATATCATATCAATCGGCAACGCACCTACATTCATAATATTCGAGATAAGTGTTCCGACAGTAAGCCCCCACACAGCCGATGGTGTAAACACGCACAGAAGGCATAAAACCTCAGACAGTCTGAACTGTACCGCCATCGACGTTGTACCGGGAAGTAAAAATTCCTGTGCGTAGGTGAGTACGATATATAGCGCAGCTATCATCGCACCTTCAACAAGGTAGTAAACCTTCGAATTCATTTTCATATTAATTTGCCTCTTTACTTAGTTTTGTTTTAAGTCAGGAAGTTTTCGAACTGACTAGGCGTATTTTAGCACAAAACGGTAAGTATTGCAAGTCAAAGAGCGCAAGCAAAATAAAACAGCCTCCCTGAAAACAGGGAGGCTGTACTGCTTTGATATTGAGTTTCAGTTAAGGATAGTCCTTAGGTCTGAAATTATTCGTTAACAGCGATAACTGCGCCTGAACCTACTGTTCTACCGCCTTCACGGATAGCGAAACGAAGACCAACTTCGATAGCGATAGGAGTGATAAGTTCAACGTCCATTTCAACGTTATCACCAGGCATACACATCTCTACGCCCTCTGGGAGTGAGATTGTACCTGTAACGTCTGTTGTTCTGAAGTAGAACTGTGGACGGTAGTTGTTGAAGAATGGTGTATGACGGCCACCTTCGTCCTTTGTAAGAACGTAAACCTGACCTCTAAACTTTGTGTGTGGCTGGATTGTGCCTGGCTTAGCAAGAACCTGACCTCTTTCGATCTCTGTTCTCTGAACACCACGGAGGAGTACACCTACGTTGTCGCCTGCCTCAGCATAGTCAAGAGTCTTTCTGAACATCTCAAGACCTGTAACAACAACTTTTCTCTTCTCGTCTGTAAGACCAACGATTTCAACTTCCTCAGAAGTGTTGATCTGACCACGCTCTACTCTACCTGTAGCAACTGTACCACGGCCTGTGATTGTGAATACGTCCTCAACAGGCATAAGGAATGGCTGGTCAGCCTTTCTCTCTGGTGTTGGGATGAACTCGTCTACTGCAGCCATGAGCTCGTGGATGCAAGCATACTCAGGAGCTGATGGATCTGAAGAAGCACTTGAAAGTGCAACATAAGCAGAACCCTTGATGATTGGTGTGTCATCACCAGGGAACTCGTACTCGTTAAGAAGGTCACGGATGTCCATCTCTACGAGCTCGAGGAGCTCTTCGTCGTCAACCTGGTCACACTTGTTCATGAATACAACGATGTATGGAACGCCTACCTGACGAGAAAGAAGGATGTGCTCTCTTGTCTGTGGCATAGGACCGTCAGCAGCAGAAACTACGAGGATAGCGCCGTCCATCTGAGCAGCACCTGTGATCATGTTCTTAACGTAGTCAGCGTGTCCTGGACAGTCAACGTGAGCATAGTGACGTGACTCTGTCTGATACTCAACGTGAGCTGTGTTGATTGTGATACCACGCTCTCTCTCTTCTGGAGCCTTATCGATGTTTGCATAATCAACGAACTCAGCGTCGCCACCGAGGTTTAATACCTTTGTGATAGCAGCTGTAAGTGTTGTTTTACCGTGGTCAACGTGACCGATAGTACCGATGTTAACATGCGGCTTACTTCTTTCAAACTTTTCTCTTGCCATTGGAAATTTCCTCCCTTTATTTGTTAAAATAATTAACCTTAGTTGAGCATATTGTAGCAATTATTTATAAAAATTGCAATAGCTTTTGATAATTTGTGCAAATATTATTTATAAATTAGTCCTTCTTTGCACGCTCGGACATAATCTCATCGCCGACTGACTTTGGAACTTCATCGTGATGTGATGGTTCCATTACGTACTGGCCACGACCCTGTGTCTTTGAACGGAGGTCTGTAGCATAGCCGAACATGTTAGAAAGTGGAACGTTAGCTGTAATTCTAGCTGTACCGTTCTCAATTTCCTGACCTGTAACAGCGCCACGACGTGAGTTGAAATCACCGAATACTGTACCAGCGTATTCCTCAGGAACAACAACAGAAACCTTCATGATAGGCTCGAGAAGAACTGGGTCAGCCTTTCTCATAGCCTCTTTGAATGCCATAGAACCGGCAATCTTAAATGCCATTTCTGATGAGTCAACTTCGTGATATGAACCATCGTAGAGTTCAACCTTAACGTCAACTACATTGTAACCTGCTAAGATACCTGAGAGCATAGCGCCCTGTACACCTGCGTCAACAGCAGGAATATATTCCTTAGGGATAGCACCGCCGACAACTGAGTTTACGAACTCATAACCCTTTGTTGGGTTAGGAGCGATTCTCATCTTAACGTGACCGTACTGACCCTTACCACCTGACTGACGAGCATATTTCTGGTCAACGTCAGCTTCACAGCGGATAGTCTCTTTATAAGCAACCTGTGGCTTACCGATGTTAGCCTCAACCTTGAACTCTCTTAAGAGTCGGTCAACGATGATCTCTAAGTGGAGCTCACCCATACCAGCGATGATTGTCTGGCCTGTTTCTTCATCAGTGTAAGCCTTGAATGTTGGGTCTTCTTCTGCGAGTTTTGCAAGAGCAATACCCATCTTCTCCTGGCCTGCTTTTGTCTTTGGCTCGATAGCAACCTTGATAACCGGCTCTGGGAACTCCATAGACTCAAGGATAACTGCGTGATCCCCGTCCCAGAGTGTGTCACCTGTTGTAGTGTGCCTTAAGCCTACTGCAGCAGCGATATCACCTGCGTAGCAGCAGTCGATATCTTTTCTGACGTTAGCGTGCATCTGTAAGATACGGCCAACTCTTTCTGTTCTGTCCTTAGTAGAGTTGAATACTGCAGTACCCTTATCAACTTTACCAGAATATACTCT
>JAZSFG010000142.1:0-21013 GCA_045532065.1 Ruminococcus sp.
GACTTATTACCGTCTTCGGACTCTCATTTATGACTTTGTTTTCGGCAACTATTATCGCAAAAGACAGAGGCAGTTCGTTACTTCAGCGGTTGTATACAACACCGCTGACTCCGATGGACTTTATTTTAGGTTACACTTTGCCTATTATTCCGATTTCTGTCGCTCAATGTGTTATTTGCTACATTGTCGCTGTTGTCCTCGGACTAAACATAACGGTAAATATTTTATACGCTGTTGTATTCAATATTCCTGTATCCATACTATACATTGCTTTAGGGCTTCTTTGTGGAAGCGTGTTTACAGATAAGCAGGTCGGTGGCATTTGCGGAGCTTTACTCACAAATCTTTCGGCGTGGCTTTCAGGTGTTTGGTTCGACCTTGACCTTGTGGGCGGTGTATTTAAGAAGATAGCGTACGCACTTCCGTTTGTTCACGCCGTGGATATGGGACGTGCGGTACTCGCAGGAGATTTTTCAGGGATTTTTCCTCATATATGGTGGGTACTCGGATATGCTGTTGTTTTGCTCATATTAGCTATTTTGTTCTTCCTGCGCCAGATGAAAAAGCAGTGATTCTTCATATTGAAGAATAGCAATCTGTTGTCGTGTATAGTAACGATTTTACTACAGATTTTGCGACAAATGGATTGGGTCAAGAAACTGATTGAAAAGTATTTTAAAGCTAAAAATTAAGGACTACGGTTTTTCCGTAGTCCTTTTTTTATGCGAAGAGTGCTATTGCGCTTATTGCAGAAGCCACAAGGCCGACGATAGCTGAAATCGTGAAGAAAACAACACAGTTTTTGATGGTTTTTAAATAATTGAGTCTTTTGTATGTGAGATATTCCTGCTTTTCATCCTCAGTTAAATCAGTATCTATAACTACATAAAACCTGTTTGTAGAAGGTTCATCGCCGACATAAAAAGGGTATACATTTTTTGGGAGAGCGCCACCTTCTTTTATGATTTTCTCAAATTCTGCATTTTCCACTTCTGTACAAGGTTTAGTTTTTATGAGTTCGTAATCATGTCTGTATTGACGTAGAGCTCGACGTATGCTGGTGTTTTCGTTTGCCATATTTATTCCTCCAGAATTATATTTTACTGCGCGCACTTTTTGCATGGGTCGTAGTTAGCGCTAGCACTGTCTAAAGTTGTTTCTATTGCGTTTTTACCCGCACAGGCTTGTGAATAGTGATACTTCTTACCTGTCGGTGTGATGTACACAGAGCTTGTTTTGTAGTATGAGTCATCTGAATAGTTGCTAGAGTTGTTGACTGTGCCGCTATACGAATAACTTTCTTTTTTAGGCTGTGTCGGTTTTTCAGTAGGCGGCTCGGTAGGTTTGTTGACAACAACCTTTAGCTTTTCTGACTTAACAGACTTACTTTCAGTTTGTACACAGATGTATGTTTCGCCCTCGCCCACAGCTTTTACAGTACATCCGCCTAAGCGTGAATCTTCGTCGTAGGTTATAGTTGCAACATCCTCGTTATCGCTTATGTACTCAAGGTGTTTTTCAGCCTCTCCTGTGTAGCTATTCGTTTTTATATCGAGGTATACTGTCTGTTCACTCGGAAAGTCGTTAAAGACGATTTCTTCTTCAGTAAAGCTGATGGAGATTACGTCCTCTTTCACTTCGATTTCCACAGGCTCTGTTTTAATCACGCCGTCTGTAGTCTGCACGACAAACGAGGTTTTTCCTGCTTTTTTGCCTGTGATATTGTAGTACAGGTAGCTGGTGTTTTCAAACTTTTTCTCGTAGTTTATCTCAGCTATTGACTCGTCGATTATAAACTCGATGTCACTTTCGTTTACGTCGCTTACACCGCTGATGTAAGCTGTGTAATCGTAGGAAGCAACACCAACATAGAAGTCATCGTCGGAGATATCGTCAATTCTGATATTACTGATACCGCTTTCGGACACGATATTATCACACGCGCTAAGTGTTAAAAGAATCGCAAAAATGCCGAATATAGCAAAAATACTATTTATTGTTTTCCTCATAATACCCCTCGCTTTACATTAACCGACAAAATAGTTATTAATTCGACTTTGTATCAATATACCACATAGTTTTAAGTTCTTCAACACTAGTCTTGAAATTTCGATTTTGTTGTAGTACGATTGATATATAAAATCTACGGGGTGATTCAATGGTAGAAAAGTTATTCGAAAAATTAAGCGCACTCGAGCAGATTGAAGCAATCGCGCTAGGTGGTTCGAGAGCTGGTGAGAGTTTTGACGAAAAATCAGACTACGACGTGTATCTTTATATAACATCTATGATTGACGAGGATGTGCGACGCGATATTTTAGCTGAATTTTGCGACTATATGGAGCTAGGGAATCACTTTTGGGAATTTGAAGATAACTGCACTTTAAAAAACGGTGTTGATATCGACATTCTGTACCGCAATCTAGACGATTTTGAAAACGATGTTGCTTCTGTTGTTGAGTTGTGTAACGCCCGCACAGGCTATACAACCTGTATGTGGCATAATCTTTTAACCTGCAAAATTGTGTACGATGAGCAGGGCAGACTCAAAAAAGCGAAGGACAGGTTTTCTGTTCCTTACCCTGAAAAACTGCGAGCTAACATCATCGATAAAAATATGAAGCTTTTAAGCTCTATGCTCCCGTCCTATGACGGACAGATTAATAAGGCGGTAATCAGACGCGATTTAGTAAGCATTAACCACCGCACTGCAGCGTTTTTTGAATCGTATTTTGATGTAATTTTTGCACTTAATAAGCTCACTCATCCGGGCGAAAGACGACTCGTAGAGCTGTGTAAAAAGCACTGCACTCTTTTACCGCTAAACTTCGAAGAGAATATAGACAAGCTGTTTTCTGACTTGTTCTGCGACTTTGAAAACGTCGAATATGACGTAAAAAATATCGTAGAAGAGCTTAGAAAAATAGTGTAAGAGGTAAAAAATGAAGAAGATTATCGCGCTTATTTTAGCGTTTGCAATACTATTTTCGCTTGTCGGCTGTACGGGTTACGGCATAGTTTATGACAAGCGTGTTTTCCCTGACAAAACCGTGCCGGAAGTTGAAATTTCAGATGAAGAAAGCACTAAAAGCAGTTGCACGCCGCTTTTATATAAAGTAACCGATGAAAACGGAAGTCACGTTTGGCTGTTTGGAGCTGTGCACTTCGGTGTTGATGACTTCTACCCGTTACCTGATTATGTAATGGATGCGTTTTATTCCAGTGAAGCTCTGGCAGTAGAGATGAATACATTAAAATTCGAGGAGGATGAAAACGCACAGCAGGAGTATTTTTATCAGCCTCTGAGTTATCCGTTAGGCGACACTATAAAGAATCACATTCCCGAGAGTGTATATAAAAGAGCAGTTGATATATTAAAGGAAAACGATGAATATATAGAAAACTGTGATAGCTACAAGCCGTCACTGTGGTCATTTGCCATAGACAAATGTACGTACACAAAAATGGGATACGATATGGAAAACGGCATCGACAGATACCTTATGACTTTAGCAAAAAAGAGCGAAAAAGAGATTTTAGAGGTCGAGGGTGCGTGGTATCATTACTCTGTGATTGCTGAATTTTCTGATGAAGTACAGCTTATGATGCTCTCAAATTCCGTAGGTAATTATTCTAACCTTGATTTAGCAGAGCAGTCACTCGACAAGATGTGTGATGCCTGGGCACAAGGTGATGAAGCGGCACTCAAAGAAATTATAGATGCAAAACCGCAGTTTCAATCTGTAGAGCAAGAAGCGGTTTATGAAGAGTATAACACCCGTATGATGGCTGAGCGTGATTTGTATATGACACAGTATGTAATGTCCACATTAGATTGGGGAAAAGAAACCTTTGTCTGTGTCGGTGCGGCTCACGTTGTAGGAGAAAATGGTATAGTAGCACAGCTCAAAGAACAGGGATATACAGTAGAAGCTGTAAAGTGATGAATTCTGTCTACATTAGTGGCTCAATTTATAAATTCTAAAGTTAGCAATATAATAGAATGCTATTAAGCTTAAAACAGTTATTAAAACGAAAGGTGCCATTATTGGTGCCTTTTTCTTTTAAAAAATGTAAAGTGTACTTGACATTACAAAGACTATATGCTAGCATATATGTAAAGTTAACTTTACATTATTAGCGCTGAGGTGAATATGAAGAATAAAGTTGAAGAATTGAGAAAGCAAAAGGGCATAAAACAAGATGAGCTTGCAAAAGCTCTCTGTGTATCACGTCAAACGATAAGCTCTCTTGAAACGGGAAAGTATAACCCGTCTATTATGCTCGCGTATAAAATTGCGAAGATATTTGATTTGACTATCGAAGATGTTTTTATCTTTGACGAAGACTAGGAGGAAACTATGAAAAATGAAAAAGCTATGATAAGGCTGTTCCTTAGCATTGCGTGGATTATAATAGGTGTTGTAGTATTTGTTCTCGGAGTTATGGAGGTACTCGACGAATTCTGGAGCGGATTTGGTGGAGCACTCGTTGCGGTAGGAATTTTACAGCTTATAAGACAGATTCGTTATCGCATAAACAGTGATTACAAGGAGAAAATCGACACAGAAGTCAACGACGAAAGAAATAAGTTTATATCATGTCGAGCATGGGCGTGGACAGGATACATCTTTGTTTTGTGTGGTGCTATCGGTGCGATTGTTTTCAGAATAATGGGAAAAGATGAGCTATGCTCTTTGTGTGCCGTAGCGATTAGTCTGATGTGTGTAATCTACTTTATTGCCTATATGATACTCAAACGCAAGTACTGACAATAAAGGTGCTTTAAAAGCCCCGTTGATTTTTTGTATAGCTGATGTATAATAAATTCGAATTGATTTGGAGCTAAGAAATGAAGTGTTTTTGTTCGCAAGCCGAAAAAGTTATGGAGTTCATATTTGAAACATATAGCGACAAGGCTGAGTTTTTATTTAAGGATTCGGACACAGCGGTTTTCCGTAAGGGTGAGCGTAAAAAGTGGTACGCTGTTGTGATGAATATTTCACGCAGTAAACTAGGCCTTAAAAGCGACGACAAAGTTTACGTCCTTAACGTAAAGCTTAATCCAAACGATGTTGCGTTACTTGTCGACTATAAAGGTTATTTTCCGGCGTATCATATGAACAAAAAACACTGGTGTACGCTGATACTAGATGGAACACTTTCTGATGACGAGGTTTTTTCTGCAATTTGCTGTAGCTATTCTCTGGTTAAGTAACACTTTTGTGGGTAGAATATTTCTATCTTTTATATTTGGTGAGTTATGTTGTATATAGCACTTTCTGTTTTGTTTTTAATAATTGCGTTTTTTGTACTCGTGTATTATGTATACAGAGTGGCTTTTTACTCACGAAAAAAGGGTCAGGACGATATCTACGCTATCCCCTCGGGTGACCAGTACGAGCCACACAAAGAAGAGATGATAGAGCTTATAAAAACGCTCGAAAAAAGAGAATATGAGGATGTTTACATTACGTCGTTTGATGGGCTCAGACTACACGGACGATACTATCATTGTAGAGATGGAGCTCCGCTTAATATCGGCTTTCACGGCTACAGAGCGACCGCTCTGCGTGATTTTTGCGTTGGCGCAAGCGAGAGTTTAAAACGTGGTCACAACCTGATTCTGATTGACCAACGAGGACAGGGAAAAAGCGAAGGCAGAACAATCACGATGGGCATAAAAGAGCATCGTGATGTACTTTCGTGGGCACAGTATGGTGCTAAAAGATTTGGCGACACAAAAATCATTTTATACGGAGTTTCGATGGGTGCGGCATCTGTAATAATGGCTACTTCGCTTGATTTGCCGAAAAACGTGACGGGAGTTATCGCCGACTGTCCGTATAACGCGCCTAAGGACATTCTGCTGACAGTAGCGCAGAAGGATATGGGCATCAACAAAAAGCTCGCTTATCCTTTTATATGGCTTTCTGCGAAGCTTTTAGGCCGTTTTGATATTAACGAAAAAACTTGTGAACAGGCTGTGAAAAACTCAAAAATCCCTGTACTTATTCTGCACGGCGAGGACGACAGATACGTGCCGTGTGAGATGAGTGAAGAGATAAGAAAGGCTAATAAAGAGAAGGTCACGAGATATACATTTGAGAATGCCGGTCACGGTATCAGCTTTTTTGCTGACAAAGAGCGTTACCGCGAGATAACCGAAGCGTTCTTTTCTGAGCACACCAAAAACTGAATATGGTATATATGACAAGACAGTGAAGATAAAAATTCACTGTCTTTTTTGCATTATAAAGTTTATTTTGTTTTGTATCATTTGTACATAGTCTTGTAAAACTTGCACAAAGTGGCGAGCTTAATATTATTCAATGGGTCAAACTTTTGAGCTCGAATATCATTTTTATTGTATATTTTGTTCATTTGTAATATAATTATAGGGTGTTCACAGACTCGATTGTGAAAAATGACCGAAAATGTCGTTTGCAATCGCAGTTTACATCGAAAGGAGTTGTTTTCACTATGAAACAATATGACGCAAAACACATTTTGAATATTGCTATGGCAGGTCACTCGGGCGCAGGTAAAACTTCTGTTGCTGAAGCTATGCTGTACCTCTCAAAGGCTTCTGACCGTTTAGGTAGAATCGCTGACGGTAACACAATGCTCGACTACGATGCCGAAGAAATAAAGAGAAAGGTTTCTGTCCTCACAGCAGTTGCTCCTGTTGAGTGGAAGAATATGAAGATTAACCTCATCGACACACCTGGTCTCTTCGACTTCGAAGGCGGTATCTGCGAAGGATTCCGTGCTGCTGAGACTGCTATGATCGTCGTTTCTGCTAAAGACGGCGTTAACGTTGGTACAGAAAAAGCTGTCAAAGCTGCTAACAAAGCTGGTCTTACAAAGCTGTTCTTTGTTAACGGTGTTTGTGACGAGGACGCTCGTTTCTACCGTGTACTCGAGGACTTGAAGGCTACATTCGGTCCATCCGTTTGTCCTGTTATTGTTCCTCATATCGAGAACGGTCAGGCTAATACATATATTAACCTTTTTGAATACAAGGCTTACACATATGATAAATCAGGTAACGCTACTCCTTCAGACATCTTACCTGAGATGGGCGACAGACTCGAAGGCTTACGTGAAGCTATCAAAGAAGCTGTTGCTGAGACTTCTGAAGAGCTTATGGATAAGTTCTTCATGGGCGAGGAGTTCACTCCTGAAGAAATCATCCTCGGTGTATCACAAGGTGTAAAAGACGGTTCCCTGTGTCCTGTATTCTGTGGTGATGCTCACTCTACATTCGGTATTGAGCAGTTTATGAACTCACTCTCATGGCTTGCTCCTACTGCTGCTGATAAGGGTGGCGAGGTTGCTGTTGACGTTAACGGTGACCCTGTTGATATCACAGTAAACGAAGCAGGCGCTGCTGCTGCAGTTGTATTTAAAACTGTTGCTGACCCATCCGTTGGTAAGCTTTCATACTTCAAGGTAGTATCAGGTAAAGTCTCTACTGAAACTCCGCTTGTTAATATGCGTACAGGCAAGGAAGAGCGTATCACTAAGGTGCTCACAGTAAAGGGTAAGAAGCAGGAAGATGCACAGTACATCGGCGCTGGTGACATCGGTGCTATTCCAAAGCTTCAGTCTACTGTTACAGGCGACACTCTCTGTGCTCCTACAAGAAGAGTTGTCTTAGACGGTGTTGACTACCCTGCTCCATCCTTCTCAATGGCTATGTATCCAAAGAAGAAGGGCGAAGAAGACAAGGTAGCTCAGGGTCTCGTTCGTCTTGCAGAAGAAGACCCTACTATCAAATTCGTTAATAACAGCGAAACTAAGGAAATGGTCGTTTCCGGTATGGGCGAACAGCACTTAGACGTTGTTGTTTCTAAGCTTAAGAATAAATTCAACGTAGAAGTTGAACTTAAACAGCCTAAGGTTGCATACAGAGAGACTATCCGCTCTACAGCTGATGTACAGGGTCGTCACAAGAAGCAGTCCGGTGGTTCTGGTCAGTTTGGTGATGTTTGGATTAAATTCGAGCCTTGCGACTCAGATTCACTCGAGTTCGAGGTTCAGGTTGTCGGCGGTTCTGTTCCAAAGCAGTTCTACCCTGCAGTTGAAAAGGGTCTTAGAGATTCTATCAAGAAGGGTCCTTTAGCTGGTTATCCTGTAGTTGGCGTTAAGGCTATTCTTCACGATGGTTCATCCCACCCTGTTGACTCTAACGAAATGGCGTTCAAAATGGCAGCTCAGATTGCGTTTAAGAACGGTATCCCACAGGCTAGACCAACATTACTCGAGCCTATCGGTGCGTTAAAGGCTAATGTTCCTGATGCTAACATGGGCGATATCATGGGCGAAGTTAACAAACGCAGAGGTAGAGTTCTCGGTATGAACGTAGGCGAAGACGGTATGCAGATTGTTGAGGCTGAAGTTCCTATGGCTGAGATGGCTGACTTCTCTGTTTATATGCGTCAGGTAACACAGGGCAGAGGCTCGTTCAGCTTTGAGTTCGAGCGTTACGAAGACGCGCCTGCTCAGGTAGCTTCAAAGGTTATCGAAGAAGCTAAGGCACACGCTGAGGAATAATATAGAATAATAGTTAAGCAATTAATTTCCTATAGAAACACCCGAGGGAATCCTCGGGTGTTTTGCTTTTTTATCTAAAGATATATTTTGCGGTTGAAGCGATGTTTTCCATCGTGTCTATCGCGCGGTTTGCTTTTTTTCGCATACCTTTTTTGCCTTCATCGAGCATTTTCTTGCCGACGTAGCCTGCTACCATACCTGAAGCCATGCCGAAAGCTACGCCTTTCATGATGCCCATAAAATTACCTTGTGCCATTATTTTCACTCCTTTAAAAAAAGACTTGCAATAACAGTATCTCCATTTTAAAATAAGTTAGAGGTGATAACTTTTGGCAGAATTAAATATTGTACTTATCGAGCCTGAAATTCCACAGAACACGGGCAACATTTCACGTACTTGTGCCGCTACGGGTGCAAGACTCCATCTCGTTAAGCCTTTCGGGTTTGAAATTAATGACAAACACTTAAAACGTGCAGGTCTTGACTACTGGCAGTATCTTGACATCACGTACTATGAAAATATCGATGAGTTTTTCGAGAAAAATAAGGGCGCACAGTTTTTCTATTTCACAACAAAGGCGCTTCATCGCCAC
Source organism: Ruminococcus sp. (assembly GCA_045532065.1). Taxonomy (GTDB): domain Bacteria; phylum Bacillota; class Clostridia; order Oscillospirales; family Acutalibacteraceae; genus Ruminococcoides. The sequence goes on from JAZSFG010000142.1 coordinate 9,153, forward strand.
TCGGATGTAGAATATCCTGACAAAGCTTTTCTCGTTTTTGGCAAAGAAACAAAGGGTTTACCTGAAGATTTATTGCTTCAAAACCGTGACTTCTGTGTGCGTATTCCGATGATAGAAGAAGCTCGTTCATTAAACCTTTCAAACGCGGTGGCTGTAGCTACATACGAAGTTTTGCGTCAGTGGGATTACCCGTCGCTTTTAGAAACTGGACAGCTACACAACCACACGTGGTAACGAGTAAAATCGAAACTATGAGAATATCGCTTTAATCTGCGGTTTTAAAAGCAGTTTTTATGATATAATTGTATGAAATTATGGGTAAAATATTAGTGTTTTTGACTATTGAAAACATGACTTAATTTGTTATATAATTAACGTGTAAAAATTTGGCATTATTATATACCAATTTTCAACATTATCTGAAAGGATGTAATTCTTATGAAACTCAACAAGTACACTGTTGACGACATCAACTTCAGCGGTAAAAGAGTACTTTGCCGTTGCGACTTCAACGTACCATTAAAGGACGGCGTTATCACTAACGATAACAGAATCACTGCAGCTTTAGATACAATCAAGAAGATCTTAGCTGACGGTGGTAAGCTCATCCTCTGCTCACATTTAGGTAAGCCAAAGAACGGTCCTGAAGAGAAGTTCTCTTTAGCTCCTGTTGCTGTTAGACTCTCTGAGCTTTTAGGCAAAGAGGTTGTTTTTGCTAACGACGACGAGGTTGTTGGCGAGAACGCTAAGGCTGCTGTTGCTAATATGAAAGACGGCGATGTTGTTCTCCTCCAGAACACACGTTTCAGAAAAGAAGAAACAAAGAACCTCGAGCCATTCAAGAGTGAGCTTGCTTCCCTTGCTGACTGCTTCGTAATGGACGCTTTCGGTTCTTCACATAGAGCTCACTGCTCTACTGTAGGTGTTACAGAGCACATCAAAGAGACTGCTGTTGGTTACCTCATGCAGAAGGAAATCGACTACCTCGGCAACGCTGTTGAAAATCCTGTAAGACCATTCGTTGCTATCTTAGGCGGCGCTAAGGTTGCTGATAAATTAAACGTTATCTCTAACCTCCTTGACAAGTGTGACACACTCATCATCGGTGGCGGTATGTCATACACATTCGCTAAGGCTTTAGGTAAGGAAGTTGGTAAGTCACTCGTTGACGATACAAAGCTCGACTACTGTCTTGAGATGATTAACAAGGCTAAGGAACTCGGCAAAGAGCTCTTACTCCCTGTTGACTGCGTATGTGCAACAGATTTCCCAGACCCAATCGACGCTCCTGTTGAGACATCAGTTCACCCTGCAGAAGCTATTCCTGCTGACCTCGAGGGTCTCGACATCGGTCCAAAGACAGCTGAAATTTACGCTAACGCTGTAAAGAGCGCTAAGACTGTTGTATGGAACGGTCCTATGGGTGTTTCTGAGAATGCTTGCTTTGCAAACGGTACAATTTCTGTAGCAAAGGCTTTAGCTGAGACAGACGCTACAACAATCATCGGTGGTGGTGACTCTGCTGCTGCTGTTATTAACCTCGGCTTTGCTGACAAGATGAGCCATATCTCTACTGGTGGTGGCGCATCACTCGAGTACCTCGAGGGTAAAGTTCTCCCAGGTATCGCTGCTATCGGCGACAAATAATTTGTAAAACTTTAGAGGGCGGACTTTGTTCCGCCCTTCAATTTGATAAAACTAAATTCAGATAAGAGGTAATTAATATGAACAAAGCAGTTAGAAAGGCTATTATCGCCGGCAACTGGAAAATGAACAAGACACCAAATGAAGCTAAAGAGCTTCTTTCACAGATTACACCACTCGTTAAGGACGCTGACTGCGACGTTATCGCTTGCGTTCCTTTCGTTGATTTACAAGTAGCTTTAGAAGCTACAGCTGGCACAAACGTTAAAATCGGTGCTGAAAACTGCCACTGGGAGAAGAGTGGCGCTTTCACAGGTGAGATTTCTGCTGATATGCTCAAAGCTATGGGTATCGAATACGTTATCATCGGTCACTCAGAACGCAGACAGTACTTTGGCGAGACAGACGTTACAGTAAACAAGAGAGTACGCGCTGCACTCGACGCAGGTTTAACAGTTATCCTCTGTGTTGGTGAGCTTTTATCTGAGCGTGAGCAGGGCATCACAGCTGAGACAGTTTCTCTTCAGACAAAGGTTGCACTTCAGGGCGTTACTGCTGAAGAGCTTTCAAAAATCGTTATCGCTTACGAGCCGGTATGGGCTATCGGCACAGGTCTTACAGCTACTGCAGACCAGGCTGAAGAAGTTTGCGCTATCATCAGAAACGTTCTTGCTGACCTCTACTGCGAAGAGTGCGCTCAGGGCGTTACAATCCAGTACGGCGGTTCAATGAACGATGCAAATGCTGCAGAGCTTCTCTCTAAAGAGAATGTTGACGGCGGTCTTATCGGCGGTGCTTCACTCGTTGCTGAGAAATTTGCTGCTATCGTTAAAGCTGCAAGCGTATAATTTTGAGAGGATTTTTATAATGGCTAAAAAACCACTTGCTTTAATTATTATGGACGGCTTCGGTATCGCACCTGTTGATGGTAACGCGATTGAGGCTGCGTCTACTCCTGCTCTTGATAAAATTTTTGCTGAAAATCCAGGCACCGTGATTGGTGCTTCAGGTATGGACGTAGGTTTACCTGATGGCCAGATGGGTAACTCTGAAGTTGGTCACACAAATATGGGCGCAGGCAGAATCGTTTATCAGGAGTTAACAAGAATCACAAAGTCTATCGCTGACGGCGATTTCTTTAATAACGAAGCGCTTAACCTCGCTATGGATAACGCGCTTAATAACGGCACAGCTCTTCACCTGTTCGGTCTTTTATCCGACGGCGGTGTTCACTCACACAATGAGCACCTCTACGGCATCCTTGAGATGGCAAAGAAGAAAGGATTAGAGGAAGTTTATGTTCACGCTTTCTTAGATGGTCGTGACGTTCCTCCGTCAAGCGGTAAGGACTTCGTTGCTCAGTGTGTTGAGAAGATGAACTCTATCGGCGTTGGTAAAATCGCGTCCGTTATGGGCAGATACTACGCTATGGACAGAGACAACCGTTGGGAAAGAGTTGAGAAAGCTTACGCTGCTATGGTTTACGGCGAGGGTGAGCACAACGCTTGTCCTGTTGACGCTGTCCAGAAATCATACGAAAACGATGTTACTGACGAGTTTGTTATTCCTACTGTAATCGAGGGTACAAAGAGAATTTCAAAAGGCGATTCAGTGGTATTCTTTAACTTCCGTCCTGACAGAGCGCGTGAAATCACACGTACATTTGTTGACGACGAGTTTACAGGCTTCGAGAGAAGAAATGGTCGCTTCCCACTCACATACGTTTGTATGACTCAGTACGATGCTACTATGCCTAACGTTTCTGTTGCGTTCAAGCCACAGAGCCTTACAAACACATTAGGCGAGTATCTCTCAAAAATGGGCAAAACTCAGCTTAGAATTGCCGAAACAGAGAAGTACGCTCACGTAACATTCTTCTTCAACGGCGGTGTTGAGAAACAGTACGACGGCGAAGACAGAATCTTAGTCGCTTCTCCAAAGGTAGCAACATACGATTTACAGCCACATATGAGTGCTTACGAAGTTACTGACAAGTGCGTTGAAGCAATCAAGTCTGGTAAATACGACGTTGTTATCTTAAACTTCGCTAACTGCGACATGGTTGGTCACACAGGTGTATTCGACGCAGCTAAGGCTGCTGTTGAGGCTGTTGACAAGGGTGTCGGCGCTGTTACACAGGCAGTAAAAGAGATGGGCGGTATATCACTCATTACTGCTGACCACGGTAACGCAGACAGAATGTATGACGTAGACGGCTCTCCGTTCACTGCTCATACTACAAACCCTGTTCCATTCATCGTTGTTGGTAAGGATTGTGAGCTCAGAAGTGGCGGATGTCTTGCTGATATCGCTCCTACAATGCTCGAGATTTTAGGTCTCCCACAGCCTGAAGAGATGACAGGAAAATCACTTATTAAGTAAATAAAAAAAGCAACGGCTGTCTCATATACGAGACAGCCGTTTTTTAAAATATTTACTTTTCGTAGTCGTAGCTGAGCATTTCTACGGTCCAGTCTTTTACCGTTTCGTAATACGCAGTGAGCGTTTCGTGGGCGAGAGTGACGTTGTGTGCGAGGTAATTTCCGCACTCGATTTTTGAATTACCGGGAATATCGCCCTCGTGGTCACGACATTTTACCAATATGTCTTTAATAAGCGAAAGCGCTGTTTCGTAATCGAGATTCTGTGTGAGGAAATAAAATCCCGTCATACAGCCCATCGGACCGAAGTATATAACATTGTCAGAGTACTCTGAGTTTCGAGCGTATGTTGCGAAAAGATGCTCGATTGTGTGCATAGCGAGTGGGTCTAAAAAAGGCGGAGTGTTCGGTTTTACAAATCTAAGGTCGAATGTTGTTATGTCGCCGTCGATACGTGAAATGTACACGCCTTTTTCGAGCTTGTTGTGGTCAACAGTGAAGCTTGCGATTTTCTTCATATTTTACCTCTTAGTAATTTTTCATACAGATGTTCATATCTACGTTGCCGTTGATACCGTCGACCTGACCCTCGATGTCGTACTGCCACATTGTGAAGTTGTAGTACATTGACGGTGTATCCTCGTAGTCAGCAATCCAGAAGTCATAGCCTTTGAGCCTTTCAAGCTCGTATTTCTGGTACATTAAGTGTGTGTTAGAGTAGATAATCGGTTCGTAACCCTCAGCTTTTAAAGTCTCGCAGAAAGAGATGGCAGCGTCTGTGAGGTCTGTTGAGCCTACATCGTCAGTACGGGCTGTGTCACCCTCGATAAGCTCCCAGTCAAACGCAACAGGAAAATCGAAAGCCATTCCGTATATACTATTCATAACGAATTCAGCTTCTTCTTTGCCTTCCTCGGCGTTTTTCGCCTGTGAGAAGAAGTAACCGCCGACTTTCAGACCTGCGTCTTTAGCTGCTTTGTAGTAGCTGTGGTAGTTAGTGTCTACGTACATTTTACCCTCGCTACCGTAGCCTCTGCCACCGATTCGAAGCATTACGAAGTCAAAGCCTTGTTTTTTCAGCTTTTCAAAGTTGACTTCACCCTGATATTCGGAAAGGTCCACACCCATACACGAAGCAACCTCGCCATCGATGTAGTATGTCATCATCCCTTTTTTATCGAGCTTGAAGTTTTCGTTTATATACAGGTTTTTCTCGAATCCCTCGACAGCCTCAATTTCTATTTCGCCGAGAGACGGGTCGTTTATAATAATTTTTTCATCTTTTTTGATTTTTTCAGGCTTATGCTCTACAAATTCTGTTTCGATGTCTGAGCTGTTTGTGTCGCGGTTTATAAGGGTAATAGTAAGTCCGAATATTATAGCGACTACAAGTACTGCAGACAGAATTATTGCAATCAAAGTACCTTTTTTCATTTTGTTTTTTTCCTGAGCGTGTCGCCCTGAGTTTTTAAATGACGCCATAAAGTTCTCCTTTTCAGCATATTCTGCTAGAAGAATACCACAAAATGCGACTAAAGTAAACATTTTTAACAGTAAGTTTACTTTTGGGTTGAAAAGAAAAGTGTGTATATGTATAATATATTGTGAAGAAAAATTGTAGAAAGGGGATAAGCTGTGGAAGTGCTCGGTTATAAGAAGAAAACAAAAACAGAACTTCTAAAAGCGGTTGAACAGTGTAAGTCTATCAGCCAGCTGTGTGCGCTTGTACAGCACGAAGGCATCACTATACAGATGCAGTGTTTTTCCGGCGCGTCAAATATTCCGAAGAAAAAACTTCCTACAGGTGAACTTGTTACAAAATCTCCGCTTGATACACTCAAAGAGCGAGTTATGAACGCAATAAATAGTAGATAACGATTTATATTATGTATAATTTTTAAAGCACAGGGGTTCTGTGCTTTATTTTTTTGTGTAAAATTGCTAATTTTTCCTTGATATATTAAAACTGTGGTGTTACAATTACTATGTAGAAAATATTAACGACACAGGAGGTTAATATGAAGAAATTATTATCTGTTATTTTAGCACTTACTATGCTCTTAAGCGTAATTCCTTTCGCTGTTTCGGCTGAAGACGTAGCACTTAGTTACACTTTCAGCGGAGAAAACGCAGACGATGCGGGTTATGCTCAGGGTACAATTTCCTACACAGCACAAGATGCGGGTACGTACTACCTGTACTGGGCTGATGACGAAAAAGCACTCGACAAGTACTTTGAAATCGCCACATTCACACTTGCTCAGGGCGAAACAGGTACGTTCAAATTCCCTGCTCAGGTAGCTATTCCTGCTGACGCTGAAAAAGTTATCGTGTCTACAGAAAAAGCATCTGACACAGCGACTGTTGCTTCTGCAGTTGCGCAGTTTGACATCCCTGATAGCAAAAAGCTCTTTGATTCAATAGATGAGCGTCAGTACAGATATGCGGCCCTCTCCGACATCCACATCGACAGACAAAACGGCGATGAAGCGGGCTTCTACGTAAACTCAGTCAACAACTGGGCACAGACTTTAGATGTTTGTGTTGACAGAGAGGTTGACTTCATCATTTCTGCAGGCGACCAGGTTACTAACGCTTGGGGCGCTACACAGGAGTGGCTTACATATCAGCAGGTACTCGCTGAGTCCGACTACGTAAATCCTATTTACGAAGCTGACGGTAACCACGAGCCACGAGGCAGTTCAAACAGCAACTGCGACGTTGCGTGCTCTAACGAAGAGTATTCTATCGCTACAGGTCTTGACGTAAACGCTCAGTCTATCGTTGAAAACAAAGACTACTACGAAGTGACAGAACCTACAACAGGTGACCACTTTATCTTTATGAGTGAAGTTAACGCTCATCCTGGCGAAAACGACAACTTCTCGAAAGAACAGCTCGATTGGCTTGAGGGTCTGCTTGCAAAATATAAGGGCGACGGAAAGAAAATCTTCCTTATCGAGCACGCTTTGATTCAGGGCTACGGCGCAGGTGACGATACTTTCGACCCTGGTTATCAGGGTGGTATCAGAATGGCTCACGCTGAAACAGGTGAGCAGTTCCCTAACAACCAGAGATTCAAGGCTATCTTAGAAGCTAACAAAGAAATCATCTGGTACTCAGGTCACACACACATTGACTTTAGAGAAAATCAGAACTATAGCAGTGAAAACGGCAAATCCTGCCACATGGTACACATTCCGTCTGCTTGTAACACAACAAGCTACGTTAAAGACGAAAACGGTAACAAGTATTTAGGCTCAAGCACCGATTATACATTCTACGAAGATGCTACACAGGGCTACATTGTTGACGTATTCGACGGCGCTACAATCTTAAACGGTACAAACCTCTATTATAACAAGATTTATCCGAAGTACACTTATTTAATCGAAGAGGGCGAACCTATCGAGAGAGAAACAGAAGAAACACAGCCTCGTCCGACAGAGCCTGTTCCTACTCAGCCTGAGTTCGAAGACGGTCAGAAGGTTTACTGTATCAACTCTGCAAACTGGGCTGACGTTTATACATACACATGGCCTGAAGGCGGTAACGGTACAGTTGCTTGGCCTGGTTATCCAATGACAAAAACCGCACAGACAGTAAACGGCTTTGATGTTTACGAAGCGACAGTTGATTCTACTCATACAAACGTAATTTTCAACAATATGGGTAACGGCTCAAAGACACCTGACCTCACCATTATGGAGAATCAGTACTACGATGTAAAATCAGGTGCATGGTATACTTCACTTTCTGATGTTCCTGAGGTTGAAGCACTCTCCACCGACCGCTATCTCGTTGGTGAGTTCAATGGTTGGAGCACAATCGCTAACGAGTTCAAATTAAACGCAGAGGGTGACTCGACAGCTTATGTTACTATGACTTTAGAAGCCAACAAGACATACCAGTTCAAGGTAGTCAGAGAAGGCACATGGACAAGCTGTTCAACTCCTATCACAGATTCTGTAGAAGGTCTTACATTCTCAAAATCAGTAAGCGGTAACGCTACAATCACAACAAAAGAAGCAGGCGACTATGTGTTCTCATTCGGTATTGCTTCGTCACAGCTCGGCGTTGTATATCCTGAGCCTGTCGAAGAACCGTCAAGTGAGGAGCCACCAACACAGCCACCATCATCAGAAGAACCTCCAACACAGCCTCCATCAAGCGAGGAACCATCAAGCGAGGAACCTTCAAGTGAGCCTATCATCTATGGTGACGTAAACGGCGACGGCAGCGTTGCTATCGTAGACGCAACTCTTATTCAGCGTCATGTTGCTAAAATTATCACATTAACAGATGAGCAGATGGTAAGAGCTGCTGTCGGCGGTAATGCAGATGTTTCTATTACTGATGCTACTCTTGTACAGCGCCATGTTGCAAAAATTATTGACAAATTCCCTGTAGAAAACACAAAAGCTGTTGCAACAGTTTCTGCTGATGAGGCAGACGAAGATATATTCAAGAAAGCTACAGATTACCTCGCAAAATACTTCCAGTACGCTTCATACGACACTTATCAGGCGTTAAAGAAGACCGTTTACAAGTACAAGGATGCTGACACAACAGCTCTCTCAGCAGATGCTTTATCAGAGCTTGAGAACGCTGTTGTTGACTTTGATGCATTAAGAGAAAAAGTTCATCAGCAGACAGTATATTTCACAGACGGCAACGCTTACGGCAATGTTCGTGCGTACTACTTCAACTCTGCTAACAATGAGGCTGTTGAGGCTTGGCCGGGACAGATTGGCTCGTACATCCACACAAACTCATACGGTCAGAATATCTACGCAATTACTCTCAACTTCTCAAAGTTTGACACTATCGTATTCAGCAGCGACGGCAACAACAAGACAGTTGACATCACTTTAGACGGATGTTCCGGTAAGCTCTATTACCCGACAGAACTCGACGCTGAAGGTGCGTGGGGCGTAGCTGAAACTACATTTAAACAGATGTGGTACGGCGAACAGCAGGAAGAAGTCGGCGGTGACGTCGCAGAAGATGTTACTATCTACTTTACTGACACTTTAGGCTGGAGTACTGTTAACTGTTATTACTGGGCAGGCTCGAAAAACAACACTTGGCCGGGACAGAAAATGGAGTTTGTTCGTAACAACTCTCAGGGTCAGCCGATTTACAAGATGACACTTCCTGCAGGAGCGTCTGTTGTATTTAACGACGGTACCACACAGAGTGTTGATATTATTGGCGTTACAGGAGGCACAGGATACTACCTGACAACATTAAGCTCGGGAAAATATCTCTATGAAACCTACACCTACGGCGAATAAATAAAAATAAAACATAAAATTAAAGCACCTTGGGGGATACCTCAGGGTGCTTTTGTTGTGAAATTTATATACATATCTATATATTAAGGTTTTGTGAACTTTTGTGAATTTGGGTTGCTTTTTCCTTTTATGTATGCTAAAATCCCGAAAGATTAAATCGAAACGAGGTGAAACCATGGACGGCAGTAGTAGTCGAAGTACGACAGACGTGATCTTATATTGTCTTTTTGCAGACAGCTACGCGTTGTCTGTGGTTTAGCGCGCTTTCAGCGACTTTTTATATACAGTATAGGACCATTGTCTGTGCATTCACTTTACTGAAAAGCTTTTTTGCGGTGACTGATGCCTGACAGTGGTATTTTTATGCCCTTTTTCAGTTAGTGCCATTCACCGTCTTTATTGAATCTGTGTAAAGGAGGCACTTACGATGAACAAAGTGTTAAAGAGAAGCGGTTTTTTCGCTACAATAATTTCAAAGGATTTAAAAGTTTTGTTTTCGTCGAAATCAAAGGCGGTTGAAAACGAAAGAAATGATATCTATGAGCCTGTGACCCACGGCGCGTTAAGACGACTTCCGTGGCTTGTTATACTGTTGTTTTTAGGCACGGGTGTTTCTGCGACTGTAGGAGTGTTCGAGTCAGTTCTCAAGCAGTTGCCTGTTATTATGTGTTTTCAGTCGCTGATACTTGATATGGCTGGAAACGTCGGAACCCAGTCGCTCGCTGTGGCGATTAGAGTGCTGATGGACAAAGAAGTCGGATTCAAAAAGAAGTTCAGACTGATTACAAAAGAGTGTAACATCGGTCTTGTAAATGGCGTGATTCTCGGGACTTTATCGTTTGTGATTATCGGAGTGTACCTGTGTGTTACACAAAACGAAGCGCGTTTCGCTTTTTCAGTTTCCGCGTGTCTCGGGGTTGCGATGGTGGTTGCGATGGTGATTTCGGCTTTTGCGGGTACAATTATCCCTGTCGCTTTCCAAAAAGTCGGAGTTGACCCTGCGGTTGCGTCAGGTCCGCTGATTACCACAGTCAACGATCTGGTAGCGGTTGTGACATATTACGGCATTTCGTGGCTGATACTGATTCACATTATGCATCTCGGATGAAATGAATATAATAAAAAGCACCCTTGAAATAATCAAAGGGTGCTCTTTTTTTATGTATTGCCTCAGTTTTTGGCTTTTTTATCTGACAAAATCATTTTGCCCTCGTGGTCGGTTGTGTACTCGCCTTTTGGAATAATTTTGCTTATCGGAACGATGTCGTACCCCTTATTTTTAATAGCTTTAATAATTTGTGGCAGAGCCTCGGGTGTGTTTTCTGCGCCGTTGTGCAGAAGGATTATAGACCCCGGACACAGCTTTTTCTCGATTCTCTGCACCATATCGTTGACACTCGGATTTTTCCAATCAAGAGAGTCAATGTTCCACTGTGTACAGTACATATCAAGTTCTTTACAGTTTAATACGAGGTTGTTGTCGTACTCGCCGTATGGTGGACGAAAAAGCGTAACATCCTTGTTTGTTATCGCTCTGATTTTATCGTTACAGCTTATGATTTCTTCAACCTGATCTTCTTTTGAAAGCTGAGACATGTGTGCGTGGGTGTCCGAGTGGTTGCCGACATCGTGACCGCGAAGTGAGATTTCTTTTACCGACTGCGGGTAGCTCTCGACCCAGTCCCCGACAAGGAAAAATGTAGTTTTCACGTCGTGTTCGTCGAGAATATCAAGCAACGTTTCTGTCTGTTCGTTACCCCACGCGGCGTCAAACGAAATAGAGCACACCTTTTTGTTAGTCTGTACATAGTATATCGGAATTTCACGCTCTTGTGTCATCGTCTGTACCGCAAGCGTGGCTGTACGTGTTGTCACCATTATCGCAAACACGCCGATAAAAACACAGAAAAATATGCTTAAAAGTCCTTTTTTAGTAATAGTAAAAACTCTCAAAAAAATCCCCCTGTAAAGCTTATGCCTACAGGGGGTGTTTTAGCACTTAATAGATTTTTAGTTTTCGATTGACCAAGTAATACCGTCTTTTGAGTCCTTAACTACAACGTGCATAGCGCTCAGTTCGTCTCTGATTGCGTCTGCTGTAGCCCAGTCTTTGTTAGCTCGAGCTTCGGTTCTTTTTGCGATAAGCTCTTCGATTTTTGCTACATCAACATCGCTTGTTTTAGCTTCGTTTTCAGCTTTTACTTTCTGAGCTTCTTCGATGAGATTAAGGCTTAAGACTTTGTCGAAATCAGCGATTAAGTAGAGCTTTGTCTTATCGTTAGTCTTAGCCTTTAAAACGTCGTAAACACTTGTTAAACCTAAGGAAGTGTTAAGGTCGTTGTCCATACTCTCCTTGAATTTTGCGATGTACTGAGAAGCAATATCCATATCAACCTCGCCGTCGTCTTTGAGGTTTGCGATTCGGTTAACGAGCTTGTTGTACGCGATAACAGTATTGTCTAAGATGTCAAAGTCGAACATCAGCGGTTTTCTGTAGTGGGACTGTAAGCAGAACATACGGTAAGCAAGCGGGTTATAA
>JAZSFG010000074.1:0-2473 GCA_045532065.1 Ruminococcus sp.
TCACAGAACGACATGGCTACGATCCGACTTTAAATGATGATTTTTTCACAGCCGTTCGGGGATTTTGCCTCGGATGGCTGTTTTTTGTTGCAATATAGGGTAGGAAAATAGGGGGGTTTGTACATATAGTTAAAATTGTACATAAAAGTTAAAAGTTTTTGTGCGTTTATTGGTTAAAAATTATCCGACCGAATTTTTAAAAGATAATAAATCGCCATAGCCTAGAAGGATTATAGCTTAATTTTGAAAATAGATGAAATCGGCTTAAAAATAGTGTATAATCTAGCTAAATTAATAAGCTGTCAGTTAGAAAAACGATGCCTTTGCGGCGTCGTTTTTGTGCGTTTTAAGAAGCTTTTGTTGATAATTCACAAACTGCGGTGCGGTTCTTTGTGCACTATGGCTTTTCAGGCTTTTTAGGTAGTCTTTTTTCACAAGCTGTTATACGCGCTTATGTGCGTTTTGTACAAAGAAAGTATAAAAAGTTTATGATGTTTGCCAAAACGCGACTTTAGCTTTTAAAAACACTACTATTTCAGCGAAAAATTTCAGGAGGTTATTACTTATGAGAAACACAAAGCACAGCTTAAAAAGTGCTCTCTGTGTCATTCTGACTGCTTTGCTCGTATTCAGCGCAGTGTTCTGTGTAGCAGCTGCTGAAAACGAAGTTGCAGTTACAGGTGCTTCAGGTACAGTGTACTTTGACAACAGCTCAAACTGGTCAAATCTTCACTGCTATATGTGGAACGGCGACGGTTCACAGAAGAACGCTGATTGGCCTGGCCAGCCTATGACACAGGTTGAGGGTAATGTGTGGAAGTACACAACTTCTACAGATTACCAGAACGTTATCTTCAATAACGGCGGTAACGGTCAGCAGACAGTCGATTTACAGTTCCCTGGAGATGGTCAGATTTATTCAAACGGCAACTGGGGTCCATACAACGGTCATCAGGATGAGCCAACTGTTGCTCCATCATCAAGCAATCCAAACCCACAGCCAACAAACCCACCAACACCGGTTGATGGTAACTACGTTTACTGCAAGAACTCAGCTTCTTGGGGCGATGTTTACTGCTACATGTGGAAAGACGGTTCAGGTGACAATGGCACATGGCCTGGTCAGAAAATGGAAAACATCGGCGACGGTGTTTACAGATATGAAGTTAAAGGTAACTTCAATATGATTATCTTCAACTCAGGTAGCGATGCTAACAAGACATCAGATATGTCTTATCCTGGTGCTAACCAGATTTACGATAACAAAGACAACAAGTGGGAGCCATACGATACATCACCTATCACTGTAAAGAGTTACGGTGCAAGCGTTGAGTCTCCACAGTACAAGGGCACTGATATCGCTCTTGTTTCAAACGCAGTAAGCACAGGCGGTACAGTATTCTGTAAGTACAGCGTAACAGCAAACGGTAAGACAACTGTTGTCGCTGACTACACAACAAAACAGGAAGTTTACTGGACACCTGCTACAGCCGGCACATACACAATCACTTTTGATTTCAAGGATAACGCAGGCAACGAGAACCAGAGAACAACTACTTTCGAAATCAAAGACGACGCAGGTGTTGTTGCTCCAATCTTAAAGGGCGTTTCTCCAAGACCTGGTCAGATTCAGAAGGGCGTAAAGCAGACAATTTCTGTAAACGCTGCAGGCGGTAACATCAACACAAAGCTTCTCTTCTACAAGTTCCAGGTTGAAGATCCAAACGGTAATGTTATCAACACACCTTACTTCTCAAAAGCTATCAAGAATGTAAGCTTTACACCTGCTACAACAGGTATGTACAAGGTTACAGTTTACGTTCAGGGTTCTGACAACCAGACAATTGAGCGTACATACACATACAACAGCTTAACAACTATCGTCCCTGACCCACAGGAGCCAACTCTTCCATCAGAGAAGCCATCAGAGCCTGGCGATGTTACATTAAAGGGTGACGCTAACGAGGACGGCGATGTTACTATCACTGACGCTACAGTAATCCAGCGTTACTGTGCACTTATTATCACAAAAGACGAATTCAACTTCTTAAATGCTGAAGTAAGCGGTGACGGCGATGTTTCTATCGTAGACGCAACAGCTGTACAGCGTTTCGTTGCAAAACTCGGTTGGTAAAGGAGGTAACACATAATGAATACAATTAAAAGAATCACAGCATTATTGCTCGTAGTTTTACTTATCGCTTCTGTTGGTGTTATCTCTGCTTTTGCTGCACAGAATGACACTGCTGAAACTTCTGCTTCTGGCATTACTATTCACTTTAAGTCAGAAAGCAAAGTTCCTTACGTTTACTACTGGAACGCTCTTCCTTCAGACCTCTCTACATCTTACCCTGGTGTTAAGATGACAAAAGAGTCAAATATGAAGAATGGCAACTGGTACACATATAACTTCTCATCAGCTTCAAGAATCAACCTTCTCTTCACAGACGGTTCAACAACTCTTCCTGGTCAG
>JAZSFG010000171.1:0-7361 GCA_045532065.1 Ruminococcus sp.
TCACGCAAGTAAGCTCAGAAACTAACCCAGAAACAATTCTGACGACAGAAAATGTGAGCGAAAAAGCTGATGTTTACACGATAAAAAGTGAAAACGGACGCATCGTAGTATACGAAAACGATACTTTATGGCAACGCACCACTACCAGAGTTAACACCCTGCCGAAAGTCGACCAGAAACTTCTGCTCTACGGGATAAGCGCAAGCTCAAAACAAGAAGTTAAACAGATATTAGAAGACTACTGCAGTTGATTATAGAAAGTTAATTTTGAAAAGACTTCTTTCCTCTTCATAATTACTTCTTACTCTAGTCTGTGCATAACTTGTCTTTTTTCTTCCTTTTATTGTCGTATTTTATTTTTGTATGAGTTTTCATTGAAATAAAGAAAGTTTTGTTATAGAATTAGAATGATGTTTTAGGGCAAAATCTGCCTTACAAAGCAAATTTAATATTTAGGAGAAAGTAACATGAAAAAACTTAGCAAAAGAGTACTAAGCTTGGTATTAGCTGTTATGATTTTAGCAAGCCTTTGTACGGTAATGTTCACAGCTAACGCTGCCGGCACTGTAGTTTACTACAAGGGTGGCAACTGGTCAACCGTTTACTGCTATATGTGGAACGGTAGCGGCGAACAGAAAAACGCTGAATGGCCTGGCGTACAGATGACAAAGAACGACGACGTATGGGAATACGAAGCTTCAACAGCATACCAGAACGTAATTTTTAACAATGGTAGCGGTGGTACAGGCAACCAGACTGCTGACCTTACTTATCCTGGAGCTGGCAACCTTTTCAACGGCTCAACAAGCCAGTGGGAAGAGTACAATCCTGGTCCTAAGATGCCAAGAATCGAAGCTTCTAAGAAAGACGGTTCTTCTTTCAAGAGCGAGACTTTAGACGTTACACTTACAGTTACTGACGCTGACTCAGCTTCTTACAGCGTAAACGGTGGCGCTGCTAAAGCCTTCACAGGCTCAACAGTAGTTACTATCGGTGCTGGTGTTCCTGCAGGTTCTACAATCACAATCGCTGTTACAGCTACAAATGCTAACGGCACAACAGAAAAATCATTTACATACACAAAGAAAGAAGCTGGCGTAGTTTCTGACGGTGACGGCTCAACAGCTCCTGCACTCGACGGCTACTTCTCAACAAACCCTGAAGGTCAAGTTGGTAAGAAAGCTTCTATCACAATCGACGGTTCTATCTCTGACTGGGACAGCTCAATGCTCATCGCTCAGGGTGTAGCTAACGACGACCCACGTGTATATCGTCCAAACTCAATGTACGAAATCGCTATGGATGACTACGCACTCTACGCTGCATGGGATAACTCAAACCTCTACCTCATGTGGGAGATGGCTAACGTTCAGGACGCTGTAGCTCCTTCTGATACATATCCTATTTCACAGGGTAACCTCTGGATCAACAATATGCCTATCTTTATGTACTTCAGCATCGACCCTACAATCGAGGGCGACGGCTCAACTACAACAGATGCTACAATCTGGAACTCAGGTATCACACTCGACGCTAACATCGACACAGTTTTAGCTTGTTCAACAAACGGCTCTAACGGTCCTTTCATCTACAAAGCAAACGACGATGGTAAAATCGTATACAACGACAATCGTCAGTCATCAATCAAGATGATGTGGGGTAACGAAGTTATCTCTACAGAGCTCTGGGGTATCGACGAGGGTTACGGCGAATGGAACAACCGTGTTCCTGGCGACGTACTCGACGATTCAAGCAAATGGATCGACTTCTACAAGGACCCTGAACACTCAAAGGGCATCGATATGTTCTACGAGATGTCTATTCCACTCGATCTCCTCGGCATTTCAGCTTCTGAGCTCGAGTCAAACGGTATCGGCCTTATGAAGGTTTCTACATTCGGTACATCAGGTATGAACTCACTTCCTGCTGACCCATCAATGTGGGATAACGCTCACCTCGACTACTCAGGTCAGGAGCCTAACTCAAGAGAGAAAGAGGACGCAGACCACATCACAGTTCCACTTGCTAGAATCGGTAAGATGCTTGAAGGTGGCAACACACCAAAACCAACAACACCACCTGAAACTCCATCAGAGGATTCATCAAGCGAAACACCATCAGATAATCCTATCGTTGGCACATACATGTGTGGTGACGTAAACGGCGACGAAGATGTTGCTATCGGCGACGCTACACTCATTCAGAGACACGTTGCTTTAGTTGACACACTCACAGGCGTAGCTGCTCTTGCTGCTGACGCAAACGAAGACGGCACCATCGCTATCGTAGACGCTACACTGGTACAGAGATTTGTTGCTAGAATCGTTGATGACTATAACATCGGTAAATTTATCAACTACTAATATTAAGCCAAAATCAAAAGGCTACCCAAACTTGGGTAGCCTTTTTCTTATTTAAGCTTATTACTTTAAGCTCTGTTCGTATGACTGAATCATCTTTTTAACCATCTGACCGCCGACAGAACCTGCCTGACGAGATGTGAGGTCGCCGTTGTAACCCTGCTTGAGGTTTACGCCGACTTCCTGAGCTGCTTCCATCTTGAAACGCTCGAGTGCTTCCTTAGCCTCTGGAACTACGATAGAATTCTTAGACATGATTTTTTCTCCTTTGCATATATTTTTTCACAATTTATTTAAATAAACAACGCAAAAGAAATTTCTTTTCGTTGTAATAGTATTGTGTGAAAAACAAAGCATTTTATAGTAAGAAAAATCTGTCTGTTTTTTGTCATAAAAATGTGAAATCTGCAGTTAAAATTAAATCACACCTGCACGTTTTGCGATAAGCTGTGCTGTGATTGAGACCGCTATCTCACTCGGTGTTTGTGCACCTATCTCTAGCCCTATCGGTGAGTAAATTTTCTCGACCTGCTCTTTTTCAAAACCGCAGTCAAAAAGATAATCACGCATAAACTTCACTTTCTTTTTACTGCCGATTACACCTAAGTAAAACGGATGTTTAGAAAGTATCTGCCTTAGCACATCGTTGTCGCTTTTGTGACCACGAGTGAGCACTACAACATAGTCGTCGCTTCTAATATCGACACTCTCGTTTATTTTAAGAAAGCTCGAATTCACGATTTCGGTACCACTTAGAAACAGCGACTTATCCGCAAATTTCTCGCTGTCTTCATACACCGTGACATCAAAACCGCACGAGAGTAATATCGGGCACAAAGCCTGCGACACATGACCTCCACCGAAGATGTAAACGCGTGAACTGAAAAGTGGCACAGCATAATACTTCTTGCTTTCGCTGATACTAAACGAAGATGTAAATATAGCAGAAAGCTCCTGTGAGTATTTTATGTATTCAAACCCGAATTCTTCACTGTACACTCCGATTTCGCTTTCATTTTCGCTTAGTTGTGCTACCATCCACGCACGATTTACACTCTTTGAAAGCTCGCATATACGCTTAAAAATTGCGATGTTTTTGTCACATGACTCAATAAAGTGAAAGCGAATCTGACACATACCGCCACACACCATTCCGAGTGCACCTGCATCACGATTATCAAGTGAGTATTCTTTTTTACTGTCGCGTTTTGCCTTCAGCACTTCTTTAGCGTGTAGAGTACATTCGTACTCGACCAAACCGCCGCCGACAGTGCCCACAGCTTCTCCGTTTTTAAAGCATGCCATAAAAGCACCCGCTTTTCGTGGAGTCGAGCCATAACTCTCACAAATCACGCACAAAACAACGTCGTTTTTATCGATTAATTGCTTTAAAATTTCAGAAAACAACTTTTTCATAATATCTCCATAAATTAATGATATATTAATTGTAGCACTAAAAAAACAATTACACAATACCGCTATTTTCACGTTTGCGATTGACGAAACGATTTCCTGGCGATATAATTTATACATAGTTTTTGGAGGTTATTATGCAAGATTTGATTTTTGGCAGATTTCTGCAGGATTTACGAGAAAAAAGAGGATTCACACAAGAACAACTCGCACGCACAGCAGGCGTCAGCGTGCAGTCTATTGCACAGTGGGAAAAAGGTCTTAACAAACCGCCTGTTTCTACTCTTCAGAAGGTCGCTCAGATTTTGAACGTCAGAGTCGACGAGCTAATCGCGAGCAGACTCAAAAGCAACGTAACGCAAGAAGAAATCACTACAATCTGTGACCGCTACGAGCAGACACGACGCGTCATCTCCTACGACAGCGCAGTTGTAAAATTCAAGCGTTGTGTCGCTTTTCTTTTTGACGCACTTTTCTTCTCACTAATCGCTTTTGTGCTATTAATTACACGCTCTATGCTCCCTGAGGAGCTCTCTTCTCTTCTTACAACAGGCTCTGTGTCGCTTTTCTTTGTTGGACTTGTTTTGCGCGACCTTATTTTTGGCGGAGTGAGTCTTGGCAAGCGTATTATGGGACTCGATATTTTAGAGTACCACACCGCACAAAAAGCTAAGCGCTACAAAACTTTTCTCAGAAATATATTCTTACCTCTTGTAGTGCTTGACTTCTTCGTTATACTTATTCAGGGTCGTTCGATGGGCGACTGTGCTGTCCGCACTGTAGTCGTAAACAAAAAGAATATCGACTACTCCTACAACCTTTCGGGTAAAACTAAAGTCTGGTACAGCAACACCCCACAGTAAAATAAAAGGACCTCGTAAGGCTGACGCCTACGAGGTCTTTTTTATGAAGTATAAGCAGAAAATAGCAACTTTTAACCTGTTAAATCACTGCATTGCGCCGCCCTTTATCGGTGGCTTTTTTTATTCATTACTTAATATTTTTATGTAATTTTTGCCGTCAAAAGAATAGACCGCTTCGAAATCCTCGTCTAACAGTTCTTCGCTTATACTGTCGCACTGTGCAAAAACACAACTTCCACACGACGAACTTAAGTTTCTCGGCACGGGCGCCATTTTCGCGTCAACGCCACTTTTTTTCAGCATTTTATGTGTCATTTGCGCCGAGTGGTGAGTAAAAAACGTAACTACTATCATTTTGTGAAAGTAAGCTCAAAGTAGTCGTCAACCTCTTTGACGTCTACCTTGTAACCCTGAGAATTACCGAAACGTGTGACATTACCTTTCGCACACTCATCATCAACCAAAACTGTGAGCTGTGAAGGCGCGTTTGCTTTTACTTCTTTTTGTACCATAATAACAGGCATCGGACACAAATAACCTCTTGCATCAACCATTTTTCTTTGCCTCCTTTTTAGAGTTAACAAACGAAATGATAAGCACAATAGCAATACATGCTACGACTGCGATTTTACCGCCATTTGATACACCGCCGACAACATATTCACCCATCTCATTTACAGAGTCAGGGTTACCTGCCCATCCGAAGTTGTGAGAAAGTGCAGCACCGATAATCATACCGAAAACAGTAACAGCACAGTCGCCGTTACCTTCACCTGCGAGTACTAACTGTCTGAGTGGACAACCGCCAAGCAGTACGCTACCCCAACCAACGACAACCATACCGAGCACATTCCAAAGAGTGCTACTATGAGCGATAGGCTGACTAAGCATTGAAAGATTGAAGTTGCCCATAATGAGGTTACCGATAACGATTGTGAGAATGATAGCAACAAAGCCGTAGAGGAGCTTGAAATCGCCGAAAAGGATAGCATCTCTGACGCCACCTACCATACATAGACGGGATTTCTGTGCGAGTGCACCGACAACTAAAGCAATAGCAAGTGCAATAAAGAAAGGAGCACGCATAGAGCCAGGACCCTCAACGCTCATCTTGATAACAGCAGGAGCGGTAATACCGAGTACCAAAAGACCTATAGCCACCGCAGGCATAACCGAGCCTTCTACTAAAGGTGCAGGATAAGCACGCTTCAAGTTAAAACCACGTTTTAAGAACAGAGTTCCGATAAATACTCCGAGTACAAAACCTAAAAGTGCAATCATAGCGTTAATATCGCCACCGCCAATACGGATAACCATTCTCAGCGGACAGCCTAAAAACGCAAGCGCACCAATCATCACAACAGCACCGAGTAAAAAGCGAGTTGCAGGTGATGAGCCGGCTTTCGGTCTGAACTCTTTTGTCACAAGTGCGATGATAAACGCACCGAGTATAATACCCATAATTTCAGGGCGCATATACTGTACTTTCTGAGCACTGTGGAGCGACAACGCACCTGCTATATCACGCTCGAAACACGCGATACAAAAGCCCATATTCTTAGGGTTACCTAAGAAAGACAGCACTAAAGCCGCGATACCGACCACAACGCCACTGATAACAACAAGCGGATTAACTTTTTTCATAATATCTCTCCTTTGTTTAAAGATATGTCCGTTATTTTTATTATAGAATAACGCCTTCTGTCGGTCAATAGTTTTTGCGCATATTATTAAGAAAACCCCGATACAAATCGTATCAGGGTTTTTGTTTTGTTACCAGTTTCCGACCCATCCGCTGAACAAGAAAAATGTTACTAAGAACAAGCAGATACTTACACCGGCTGAAACTGTATTTAAAATTATGTACTTTTTGCTTTCATTTCCATAAGCAATATTTGCGAAAGTAAAAACAAAAGCCACTATGTGCGACATCAAAACTAACGGTGACAAATACAGTATAGTAATAACCCACGTACTATCCCAATTATCAAGACGTAGTAAATTAAGCGACATCGTTAATAGTGCAAAAATCCACATCAATCCTGACACTATGTAATTGATTATCGTTGATACTTTCATAGCTCTCTCCTTATGCTATATCAAAAATCTCGCTTTTTGGTTCACTCGAAATTATGATTTCTTCGTGTGTGAACGGATGAGTAAAGCGTATCTCGCTTGACCACAGCGCGATTTCCTTACTGCTTATCTGTGAGCCGTATTTCCTGTCACCAATAAGCGGGTGCTTACGAGAAGCAAACTGCACTCTAATCTGGTGTGTCCTGCCCGTAAAAAGTTTCACTGTGACTTTTGACACCGTTTTTTCTGAAAGCTGTGCAGTACTCAGCACTTCGTAGCTTAGCTTTGCTTTCTTTACGCCTCTGCGCTCACGCTTCACGGTATAAGTTTTGTTCTTGCGTTTATCGTGGTAGAGTAAATCTTCGAAAACACCCTGTGTGTCCTGTAATTCACCCTCACAAACCGCAGTGTACACTTTAGAAAAATCGCCTTTTTGTATGAGCTCACTCATCTTTCCTGCAGAAAACTTAGTTTTCGCAAAAACGATAGCTCCTGCGGTTGTTTTGTCGAGTCGATGAAGCACAAAAACTTCCGACTTTTCTCCTTTTTCTACCAAGTAGCTAGCTACATCATCACACAGCGAGTGGATATTCTCGTTTCCTTGTGACAACACCCCGTACGGCTTTTCGACAGCTATTATATGCTCGTC
>JAZSFG010000130.1:0-20664 GCA_045532065.1 Ruminococcus sp.
TTTTTGCTTTTTAATAGTATTATATAACATTCAAAAAATGTCGAAAAATTGACACACAATATGTAGTATTTTCACATCTTTATAACCACAAATTACAGACGTAAAAAAACACTAAAAACAGAGCCTATATTTATATTGTAAATATTTACATATAAATGCAAAAAATGATTGATTTTTCAACGTAGTTTTGTTAAAATGTTATTTGTAATAATGGACACGTCTATGGTAATTGAATTTTTAACGTGAATTTTAAGAAAACGGAGGATAAAAATGGGTTCTTTTGATGAGGCTTGGCAAGTAATTTGTGATTACTTTCAAAACGAGAAAAAAATAACTGATGTTGCATATAAAACATGGATTAGCAGAATCGAGCCGAAAAATATTGACTTTGAAAAAGGCGAGATTACTTTGCTTGTTCCGAATGATTTTCACCGCCAGACTTTACAGCGTTGTTACATTCCGATGCTCGACGATGCATATAGTGCAGTTTTCGGTACCAGTTTTGAAACTATTTTCATAATTCCTGATGAAATTGATAAAAAGAAAAATGAAAGTTTTCTTTCTGATTCTTCATCAGCCGACGCAGGATATGAATTTACTTTTGATACTTTTATCATCGGTCAATCAAATAAATTTGCTCACGCAGCTTGTCTTGCTGTAGCACAAAATCCTGCCGGTGCGTATAATCCACTTTTCTTATACGGTAATTCGGGTCTTGGAAAAACTCACCTGCTCTATGCAATCGGAAATGATATTAAGAATAACTATCCTGATAAAAAAATCATTTATGTAAAAGGTGATGATTTTACAGTCGACCTGATTGAATCTTTAAGAAAAGCGGCTATGACAGAATTCAGAGCTAAATACAGACAGGCTGATGTACTTTTAGTCGACGATATTCAATTTATTGGTGGTAAAGAAGGAACACAGGAAGAATTCTTCCACACCTTCAACTCCTTATTTGAAGCTAAAAAGCAGATTGTTCTTACTTCTGACCGTCCACCTAAGGAAATTAAAATTTTAGAGGACAGACTCAGAAGTCGTTTTGAATCAGGACTTTTAGCTGATATCCAACCACCAGATTTAGAAACTAGAATTGCTATTATTAAACGTAAAGCTGAAATTATAGGCATTAATCTTACTGACGATGTGTGTGAATGTATCGCACAGAAGTTAAAAACTAACATCCGTCAGCTCGAAGGTGTAGTAAAGAAACTTAAAGCTAGATTCTACTTAACAGGAGAAACTCCTACACTTGCAATTGTCAGCGAAGCAATTTCCGATATTCTTAACAACGAAGCTCCACCAGAACTTACAGTTGAAAAAATAGTTGAAGAAGTTGCTCGTACTTTTGGTGTTGAGGCAGAAGATATACGTTCACAGAAATCCCGTAAAGCAAATATTAAAAAACCTCGACAGATTGCTATCTTCATTGTTCGAGAACTTACTTCTCTCTCAATGGAGGGTATTGGTAAAGAATTTGGTGACAGACACTACTCTACTATCGTTTATACCGTGCAAAAAGTCGAAGAAGATATGAAAAAGGATGTTAACCTTAAAGAAACTATCGAAGACATTATTAAAAACATCAGAAATCGTTGATTTTTGTCACCTTAGTTTTCCATAATTTTATTAACATCAACTCCACATATTTCAACATAATGTTAATAACTTGTCTTTAAAATTTATTTTTCCACATTTTTCATTAATTTTTATTGAGAATTAAAATTTTAAAAACAGGACAAATACTGAGTATTTTATAAATTCAACATTTTAACATCCCCTACTACAACTACTTTAATATATTAATAATTAATTTGATTAGATTGTGATTTTTAAATTTTTTGAAAGGAAGATAAAAATGAAATTTACATGTTTACGTTCAGAACTCGCATCAGCTGTTTCTAATGTTCAGAGAGCTGTATCAAATAAAGCATCAATCCCTGCACTAGAAGGTATTTTAATTAAAGCTTACGGTGCAAAACTCGTACTTTCAGGTTATGACCTTGAAATAGGCGTTACTACTACTATGGACGCTACTGTAAACGAAGAGGGTGAAATCGTAGTTTCTGCGAAGCTTTTCTCAGATATCGTAAGAAAACTTCCTGAAGAAATCGTTTGTATTGAAACTGATGAAAGACTCATTACATATATTACAAGTGGTCAGGCAGATTACCAGATTGTTGGTATATCTTCACGCGAATATCCTGAGCTTCCTAAATTTGAGCAGACTGATAATATTATCGTTAACGCTGAAATTTTAAAAAATATGATAAGACAGACTATTTTTGCCGTTTCTGATAATATGGCTAAGCCTGTTTATACCGGTACTTTGTTTGATATTGAAAATAATATTTTAAGACTTGTTTCCGTTGATGGTTATAGAATGGCAATAAGAGAAGAAAATATTGATTCTAACAGCAAAAATAAATTTGTTGTACCTGGAAAAACACAGAGTGAGATTTTGAAACTCATCACAGATGATAAAAAAGATATTGAAATAACAGTAGGTCAACGTCATATTGGATTTAAAATTGAAAATTATTCTATTATTTCTCGTCTTATTGAGGGTAACTTCCTTGATTATAAAACTACTGTTCCAAAAACTGCACAGACAGAGATTGTTATTAATACACGTCTTTTATCAAATGCAGTTGATAGAATGTCTCTTTTAACAAGTGAAAAAATTCAGTCGCCTGTACGTATGTCTATTACTTCAGATCAGATTAAACTCTCATGTTCGACTGCTGTAGGTAAAGCAAATGATGTTTTATCTGTGTCTGTAATCGGCTCTGACGTTGAAATAGGCTTTAATAACAGATATTTACTTGATGCGCTCAAAAATAGCGATACAGACGAAATTAAGCTTGTTTTAAATGGTTCTTTAGCTCCTATGATTGTAAAACCGGTAAATTCTGATAGTTTTACATTTCTTGTAGTACCAATGAGATTATCAAGCGAGGGCTAAAATGAATAAAGAAATTATTGAAATTAATGAGGAATTTATCCGTCTGGATAATCTTTTAAAATTTGCGGGTATTGCTCCTACAGGCGGTCAGGCAAAGTATCTTATCCAGAATGGTGAAATTTTAGTAAATGGCGAAGTATGTACTATGCGCGGTAAAAAAATGCGTGCAGGTGATACAGCACAGTTTGATCAACGGGTCATTGAGGTGGCACAAGCTTGATAGTAAAAAGACTTAAGTTTGAAAATTTTCGTAATCTTTCAAATAATGAGATTTTTCCTTGTGAAAAAGTTAATGTGATTTATGGCGATAATGCTCAGGGTAAGACTAATCTGCTCGAAGCTATATGGCTTTTTTGTGGTGGTCATTCTTTCAGAGGTTCCAAAGAAAATGAACTTATTAAATTTGAAGATAACTTTTTTAAGTTGACAATGGATTTTTATTCATTTGATCGTGACCAGAATGCAGAAATCAGTTTTTCACAAAATAAAAAGAAAATTAAATTAAACTCAGTTGAAAAAAATTCTTCTTCCTACCTTACTGAAGTATTTTCGTGCGTAGTATTCTCGCCTGAAAATATGACTCTAGTTAAACGCGGTCCGTCTTTGAGACGTAAGTTTTTAGACGGAGCTATTTGTCAGCAGCGTATACGTTATGCTGCAGCTTTGGCAAAATATAATCAGATTATTAATCAACGAAATGCACTTTTAAAAGACATATACAAACACAAAGAGTTAAAGGATACCCTGCCTATATGGGATGATTCTTTAGCTGTAACAGGTGCTATTATTTTAAAAGAGCGTATCGAATATATTAAAGAACTTAAAATTTATGCACAGAAATATCACGAAGATATTTCCTGCTCAAAAGAAATACTCGATATTGAATATGTAAGTAATTGTGGAGTTACCGAAGATGATTCGATAGAAATTATCACTGAAAAATTACAAAAAGCATATCAAAAATCAAGAAATGAGGATTATCACACAGGATATACTAATATTGGACCTCATAGAGATGATATGGAGATTAAAATTAATGGTATTTCTGCGAAAACTTTCGGCTCGCAAGGTCAACAGCGTTCGGCAGTTTTATCTTTAAAACTTGCACAGGCACAGATGTTATATAAGAAAAACGGTGAAAAACCTGTTATTTTGCTCGACGATGTACTATCAGAACTTGATCCTAAACGTCAGGATTTTCTGCTTAATAAAGTCGAAGATTATCAGGTATTTGTCACCTGCTGTGAAGAATCAAATAAAGAACAGTTAAAATCAGGAAAAGTGTTCTATATCAACGGCGGAGAGGTTAAATAATGTACTTACATTTAGGAAACGAAACAGTTATTAAAACTGATGATATTATCGGTATATTTGACCTCGATACATCTACCATTTCAAAACACACGCGTGATTATCTATCGCTGTGCGAAAAAAATCATGAGGCTTTTACAGTATCGTATGAACTACCGAAATCTTTTATTTTATGTAACGATAAAAACGGACAAAAAATTTATATTTGTCAATTATCGTCAAAAACGTTGCAAAAAAGATTACTTTCACGAAAGGACACAAATTTATGAAACTTACAAAATGCCCGTACTGCGGAAAACAAATCACGTATATGCAGGCTTTTCTAAATCGCAATCGTGGTGAATTTTTCTGTAACAAGTGTAAGAAAGAGTCTAATATTTTAATTAAAAAATCGCTCTTGATTTTTTTCTTTATAGCACTTGTTCTTTCGCTTGTAATATTACTTCTGTTTTTCTTATTAACAGATAAAACCAGTCTGATATTTATGTTACTTGTTGCAATTCCTTTCGTTGGATTTTATGCTTTCACTCCGTTTTTTGTAGTGTTGAAACCGAGAAAAAAACATATGGATGTGCTTTATGATACAGGAATGATTGAAAGTCCGATTGTCGATCCTGACCCTACTATGGCAAAAACTTCAAAAGTTGTGCCAACATTTGTGGATGATGTAGTACTGACAGAAGACGACAAACCTGTTATTAATGCTGATGTATTCAATGCTATTAAAGAAGAACGCAGAGTTTTAAGCGAAGATACAGGTGGCGATACAAAGAGCTTTTCAAAATTTGAAAACATCAGCTCCAGTAAAGATATCGGCGACACAATGCCTGTAGATAATCTAAAAGATGTTGCATCGAAATCTGACAACAGTGAAAAAAGTAAAAAATCCGGAAGACATTATGATTTATCGTCTTTTTAATATATAAGTAAATTTTGTTAAGAAAAAAGAGTAGCGAAAATTTGGAGGTTATGTTTTGGAAAATTTAGAAAAAGATTTACAACAACAAACTGAAAGAACTAAAGTTGAAAACGAATATGGTGCTGATGAAATTCAGGTTTTAGAAGGTCTTGAAGCTGTAAGAAAGCGTCCTGGTATGTATATCGGTTCTACCGGTGAGCGAGGACTTCATCATCTTGTATACGAAATTGTTGATAATTCTATCGACGAAGCACTCGCAGGTTATTGTTCAAAAATTGAGGTTTCTATCCTGCCGGGTAATATCATTAGAGTTAAAGATAATGGTCGTGGTATTCCTGTCGGTATCAATCAGAAAATGGGGCTTCCTGCGGTTACTGTTGTATTTACTGTACTTCACGCCGGTGGTAAATTCGGCGGTGGCGGTTATAAAGTATCCGGCGGTCTTCATGGTGTAGGTGCTTCTGTTGTTAACGCACTTTCTACATGGCTTGAAGTAAGAGTATGTGACGGTGAGAATATATACTTCCAGCGTTATGAACGCGGTACTATTATGAATGACCTCGAGATTATCGGTCAGTCTGATGTAAAAGGTACTGAAGTTCTGTTTAAGGCTGACCCTGAAATTTTTCAGGATACTGACGTTTATGACTACAATATTCTCGCAAAGCGTTTAAGAGAGCAGGCATTCCTAAATGCAGGCGTAAATATTGAACTCAAAGATGAACGTGATGCCGATAATATCATCTCAAAAACTTTCTACTACAAGGGTGGTATTAAGGAGTTTGTCGAATATATACATAAGAAAAAAGGCTATACTCCTATTCACGATGAAATTATCTTCTTGCACGCTACTAACGCTGAAGATACATGCGAAGTAGACATCGCTTTACAGTATAATGACAGCTACAACAACGATATTCGTTCTTTTGCTAATAATATCCACACTACTGATGGTGGTACACACGAAGAAGGCTTTAGACGTGCTCTTCCTCGTGTAATGAACAATTACGCTACTAAATTCAATAAAATTAAAGATAAAGACAAAGACTTAAAACTTGAATTTGAAGACTATAAAGAAGGTCTTACAGCTATTATCTCTGTAAAAATTACAGAAGCTCAGTTTGAGGGTCAGACAAAAGCAAAACTCGGCAACACCGAAGTAAGAACTCTTGTTTCACGTTTAGTCAGCGAAAAGCTTTCTGAATTCTTAGAGGAAAATCCGCAGTCTGCAACACAGATTCTCGACAAAGCTCTCTCTGCTGCAAAAGCTCGAGAAGCAGCTCGAAAAGCAAGAGAATCTGCACGTAGAAAATCTCCTCTTGATTCTGCTTCACTTCCTGGTAAGCTTGCTGACTGTCAGTCAAAAGACAGCTCTGAAACTGAAATTTATATCGTAGAGGGTGACTCTGCGGGTGGTTCTGCTAAGCAGGGTCGTGACAGACGTTTTCAGGCTATTCTCCCACTTTGGGGCAAAATGTTAAACGTAGAAAAAGCACGACTTGACAGAGTTTACGGTAACGATAAGCTAACTCCTGTTATTACAGCTTTAGGTGCAGGTATCGGCGAAGAATTTGATTTAGAAAAACTTAGATATGATAAAGTTATTATCATGGCCGATGCCGACGTCGATGGTTCACATATCCGTACACTTTTACTTACATTCTTCTTCAGATTTATGAGACCTCTTATTGAAGCAGGTCACGTATATATCGCACAGCCACCACTTTATCGAATCACAAAAGGTAAAGAACACCACTACGCTTATTCCGATATCGAGCGTGATGAGATTTTAGCATCACTTGAGGGTAAAACCGATATACAGCGTTACAAAGGTCTCGGTGAGATGGACTCTGAACAGCTGTGGGAGACAACTATGAATCCACAGACCCGTACAATGCTTAGAGTTGAACTTTCCGACGCTGAAACTGCAGACGAAACTTTCTCTATTCTTATGGGTGATAAGGTTGAGCCACGTAGAGAGTTCATCGAAACAAACGCTAAGTATGTTCAGAACCTCGATATTTAATCGTATGTAAAAAAATAACTATTGGATAAAATACGACAAAGACTGATAGAAGGTGCTTATTTTGGATAACGAAAAGAATTTAAATAATATAGAAGAAACAACAGAAAATACGACAACAGGCGGTAAGGTAATAGATGTTGATATTAACCGAGAAATGAGAAAATCATTCCTTGATTATTCGATGAGCGTTATCGTGTCCCGTGCTTTACCTGATGTTCGTGATGGCTTAAAGCCTGTTCATCGCCGTATTCTCTACACTATGTTTGAAAACGGCTTAGAGCCTAATAAACCATATCGTAAGTGTGCCGATACTGTCGGTAACGTGCTCGGTAAGTATCACCCACACGGTGACTCTTCCGTTTACGATGCTATGGTACGTTTAGCTCAGGATTTCTCGATGAGATATATGCTCGTTGATGGTCACGGTAACTTCGGTTCTGTAGACGGTGACCCTCCGGCTGCTTACCGTTACACTGAGTCAAAACTCTCGAAGATTTCTTTAGAGATGGTTACTGATATCGACAAAGAAACTGTCGATTTTATGCCTAACTTCGACGACAGACTTAAAGAGCCTACTGTTTTACCAAGTAGATTTCCTAACTTACTTGTAAATGGTTCTTCGGGTATCGCTGTTGGTATGGCTACAAACATTCCACCTCATAACTTAGGTGAAGCGGTTGACGCTATGTGTTTACTTATCGACAACCCTGATGCTGAAGTTGCTGACATTATGGAGTGTATGCCTGGTCCTGACTTCCCGACTGGTGGTATTATCATGGGTCGTTCAGGTATCAGAGCGGCATACGCAACAGGTAGAGGTAAGATTATCGTTAGAGCTAAGACAGAAATTGTTGAAGCTAAAAATGGTAGATTCAAGATTATTGTTACCGAGCTTCCTTATGTTGTAAATAAAGCTCGTCTTATTGAAAACATCGCTGATTTAGTTAAGGATAAGCGTATCGACGGTATCTCAAATATTGAGGATCACTCTGACCGTAACGGTATGCACATCGAAATTGATATCAAGCGTGAAGCATCTCCTCAGGTTGTGCTTAATCAGCTCTTTATGCTGACACAGCTTCAGTCAACTTTCGGTTGTATTATGCTCGCTATCGTAAACGGAGAGCCAAAGATTCTCACATTAAAAGAAATGCTCCAGCACTATATCGACCATCAGGTTGATGTTATCACACGTCGTACAGCTTACGACTTGCGTAAAGCTCAGGAGCGTGCACATATTTTAGAAGGCTTAAAGATTGCTATCGATAACATCGACGAAGTAATCGCTATTATTCGTAAGTCAAAAGATCAGTCTTCTGCTAAACTCGGACTTATGGAGCGTTTCGGACTTGATGATGCACAGGCACAGGCTATTGTTTCTATGAGACTTGGCCAGCTCACAAATATGGAGCAGACAAAGATTGAAGACGAAATCGCTGCTTTAGCTGCGAAAATCGCTGAGTATAACGAAATTTTAGCTTCTGAAACAAGAAAGCTCGAGCTCGTTAAGGATGAAGCTATCGCTGTCAGAAACAAATACGCTGATCCACGACGCACAGAAATCTGTGCTATCAGCGGTGAGGTTGACATTGAAGACCTTATTCCAAAAGAAAACTGCGTTGTTACTATGACAAAGTTTGGCTACATCAAGCGTCTTGCTGAAGATACATACAAACTCCAGCGTCGTGGTGGTCGTGGTGTATCCGGTATGACCCGAAAAGAAGACGATATTGCAACAGAAATGTTTATTTCCGGTTCTCACGACTATATCCTGTTCTTTACTGACAAAGGTCGAGTTTACAGACTTAAGTGTTACGAAATTCCTGAGACTTCACGTCAGTCAAAGGGTATGAATATCGCGAACTTACTGCCGATTGCTACCGACGAAAAGGTAACTTCGATGATTCGTGTACCTGAGTTTGATGAGGATAAGTTCCTTATTATGGTTACAAAATTCGGTATTATCAAGCGTATCGAGCTTAATGCTTATAACACAGCTCGTAAGGGCGGACTTATCGCACTCGATTTAAATGAGGGTGACGAGCTTGCGTGGGTTAAGATGACCGACGGCAACAACGATGTTATTATCGCAACTAGACTTGGTATGGCTATCCGTTTCGACGAAAATGATGTTCGTCCGATGGGTCGTCAGGCACGTGGTGTTAAGGCACTGAAACTCAAAGAAAACGACTACGTTATCGGTATGAGTGTTATTGATGAGGACGGTTATGTGCTGACAGTTTCTTCTACCGGTTACGGTCGTCTGTCACTACCTACCGACTATCGTACACAGAGCCGTGGTGGTAAGGGTCTTACTAACTACCATGTTGAAAAGTACGGCGAAGTAGCGTCTTTAAGCGTTGTATCAAAAGACGATGACGTTATCATTATTTCAGCTAACGGTGTTATTATTCGTATCAAAGCTGACTCTATCCGTCAGTGTGCGCGTCCTTCTAAGGGTGTAACCGTTATGAAGGTTAAGGACGACAACGAGGTTGTAACAGTTGCAGCAGTACCTCACGAGGACGAAGAAACCGACGAGGTAGAAAACACAGAATCTGTTGATAAAGAAGTAACTGAAGCTACAGAAACTGCTGAATAAAAACAAAAGGGGCGAGAAATCGCCCCTTATTATAAGGATATATTTATGAAAAAGCTTGCTTGTATTTTACTTTGTCTTGTGCTTGTTTTTTCGCTTTGTGCGTGTGCAGGTGAAGGCAAAAAAGAAGATAAAAATAACGACACAATAGTCGAAGAAACAAAAGAAAATTCTGACGTTTTTCCATCTCCTGACCCATCTATGTGGGAAAAAAGTGAGAATAACTTAGGTGCACGTTACACCTTCACCTTAGAAGAATTCACACAAATGCTGAATCAGAGATGTGAAAAGCTTGGAAAAAGTTCAGAAGTACAGTTTTTTGATTATAACAACTGGACTGAGATGTCCGATACTTTAGTAGACGATAACGGCATTGAGTATGCGTCGTTTTATTATTCTACCGATGCTTTAACAATTACTGCGGCGGTTGAGAACGAAAGCGGTAAAGTGATGAACATAGGCTGTGGAACTTCATATCAGGAGTTTGTGAATGCTGACGCAGATTTCCAGTACACAGTTATGTTGACTTCCGCGATTCTTGCGATGACTGCAGGCGGTTATAGTGACGATGCACTTGAGTTTTTGTACTACATTTTCTTTGACTCTGCTAAAAACGACGTCGCGTTTTTCTACAATAACAGCGTGTATATGCTAAATATGAGTAAAGCTGAGGGTGAAGAAGGTGCTGCGTTACTGTTTATGATGTCACCATGTGAGGACGAAGTGCTTACTTCATGGGAACTCACCGATTACAAAGAATACGACGGCTCATATAATGATAAATAAGCACTTATATAAAAGAAAAGCACCGATGAAAATCGGTGCTTTTTTGCGTTTATTACTTGATTTTTCTGTATGGTGTGATTTTCTGACCGAAAAGCTCCTCGAAATAAGGTAAAATACCGAGTCTGTCAGGTGTGAGCTCCGGAAGCTGCCAGAAATAGTAGTCAGGATAATCGTTTGCCTCAATAATACCAGGTCCGTTTTCGCCAATGTAGCAGTCCCAACCGACAAATTTAACGTCAGGAGTATCGAGAGCAGCCTTAAAGCACAGTTCAACAGCTTCTTTGAACATAGGAATTTCGAAATCTTCGAAAACAACGCCTGTGCGTGGGTGCTCTGTGTACAGCTGACGGTGTTCTGTACGACCTGTTTTGATGAGTTTACCTGTTTCTTTGTTAACAGGGATGTTGATGCCATCAAAACCTAAGTTGTCAACAAAGTGACCGCCGTTACCTGCTTTACAAGCAGCATAAACAAGGTGTGGCTTACCGTCGACAACGATAGTCTGCATACGAACACAGTTGACGGATTCCGGATGGAGAGATGCCATCTTCGGATGCTGTTTCGCAACTTCTTCGATAACGCCGAAGTTCTTCTCTTTACAGTAGTTGTAAAGAACCTCTAAACTTTCAAAATCGTCTTTTTTGAGTTTCTCAATGCCTCTACCTGAGTCAAGACCGTCAGGCTTACAGAAGAGGTATTCTTTATTTTCACAGAACTTTACAAAATCGTCGAAAGAACTTCTCTCCATATCGAACCAATCTCTGCCGAGATACTTTGAGTATCTGCGGTTAAAACGGCTCTTGTAGTGGAGCTCGTCCGAAACACTCTGGTCGTTACACTTCATGATGATTTTTTTGTTCAGCACACGAGTAACGTATGTCTTACGCTTTTTAGCGTCGATGTTATAAAACTGAAAAATATCGTAGTCGTTGTATCCTGCGCCGTAGCGTAGAGAACAG
The DNA here is from genome assembly GCA_045532065.1 of Ruminococcus sp. GTDB lineage: Bacteria > Bacillota > Clostridia > Oscillospirales > Acutalibacteraceae > Ruminococcoides. The sequence goes on from JAZSFG010000130.1 coordinate 11,569, forward strand.
TTTAAAATGTCAAAAAAAGTTTTGATTTTGCTTTGACCTGAGTTTTCTTTAACTGTGTCGAGAACCTTTTTGATTTTTGAAAATCTGACGCCTGAAAGAACTCTCAGAATGTAAATTTCAGCCATTTATAAAACCCCTTTCGGTGAGTGTATTTTTTACGCTAGGTAAATTTTAAACACCGAGAGTCGATTTGTCAACAAAATAATACAAAATAGAGCAAAATTCACAGTGTCGAAACATTTTACGCAAATTCATTTGTGCGATTAGATTTCTGTTGAAAACACTTTTTCTTATGTTATAATGAAAGTGTAATTTAAGGAGGGGTTTTTATGAAAAAAATATGTGCACTGATTCTCACTATTGTGTTAGTATTAACTTTTGCAGGTTGTACCGCTAATAAAAATAAAAAAGTCGAAACTCCTGACTCTTCTGTAGTAGAGGTTACCGAAAATGAAACGCAACCGCCTACAGATATCCAAACCGAACCTGAAACCGAGCCTGAAGTAAAAGAAAAAGTGCTTACTCTTACCGATGAAGAACAGTATATTATAAATATCTTTTTAAGCAACTTTTCCGAACAGCATTTTCCGTCTTACGACAGAGAGAACGTGAGCGATGATACGCTTGTGCAGTTTGCGTATATTCACAATAAAATTAACAATTATGACGCGATGGAAATAGACCATAATACTTATGACGCAAGCTTTACACTAGACACGATTAACACCACCTTGGACAGATTTTTAGGAAAATCGATAAACCCTGAAGAGGGTGATACTTTCGCTACACATTATCGTTATTCAAACGGTAGAATTTATTGTCCAATGGCTAGCGGTGCATCGTATGGTATAATGACTGTGGTTGATACCTTAACGGACTTAGGCGATGGTACATTAAGAGCTGATTTTGTAGTTTACTCAATTGAAGAGCTGAATACAGGCGGTAATAAAATTACAGATAAGAGTATTTACTACTACACTCCTTACGACGCAGAAAACAGCTCACAGCTTATATATGAGTACAAAGGCAACGCGACATTAAAACGCAAAAACTACGCAGGAGTCGACACCTACGAACTTATTACATATTCATATCATTAAAATTAAGCCACAGTTTAAGGGCAAGCGATAAATTGAGAAATTGCCTAAAACTGTGGCTATTATTTCCTAAAAATTTTTATAAGATTTAAAAAAATGTGTCACACTTTGGTGTTCTCAAGCGTTTTATATATGAAGGGGGGATTTTATGGCGGATAATCTTTACGCAGGACTTACATACGAAGAAGTAGTAAACAAGTTTTTTCAGACTGTAGCGTCAGTATGCGTTTTGCACATCAATAACCACGCAGATGCACAGGACTGTTTCCAGAATACATTCGTCAAATTGTTTGAAAAATCCCCCGATTTTAACGACGAAGGTCACCTGAAAGCGTGGCTTATCCGTGTAGCAATCAACGAATGTAACAACGTGCGTCGTAAAAACAGCCGTGTGATACAGTTTAACGAAAAAACTATCAAAAATTCGTACAAATCCGACGACGAAAACGATGTGTCGTGGGCATTGGTACAGCTTGACGAAAAATATCGCGACGTGCTTTATCTTCGTTATTGTGAACAGTACAACGCAAACGAAATTGCCTTAATAATCGGAAAATCCCCCGGTGCTGTTCGTACGATGATTAAGCGTGGCAAAGAAAAGCTCAAGAAAATATACGGAGGTGATGACTATGAATGATAAGAATTTCAATTCTATTTCTAAGTTTTCAGTTCCGCAGTCGTGGATAGACGGTGCACTTAACGCTAAAAGCACATTTTCCAAAAAGCCGTTGCCGTTTATTCGGTTTACCCGCACATTTGCGGCTGTTGCGAGCATAATTCTCGTGTGTGGTATCGGTATTGCTGTATATTTTCTAAGCGATAATAGCTCAATCCCCCCAATAAAACCTACTAAGGATATCTTGGTGTCACAAATTGTGGAAACTTCTGATTCTTCTACCGAAAACGGCGAAGAAGAAACACAAAAGAAGAACCAAAAACCTACGAGCAGTTCGCCATTCCACCCTGAAGAAAGCGAAAATCAAAGTGATAACGAAACAAATCCACAGCAAAAACCTGTGAAGCCGACAAAGCCTTCGCATAAGCCGAGCGAAAATCTTCCTGATACGCCGAGTACTGATACGATACCGGGGTGTACTGACGCTCCCGATATAGGATCAACCGCAAATCCGACTATACCGCCTGACAATTCAGAGCCGAGCGAGCCTGTTCTACCGTCGGAAGAAGAACCGCCGTGGGAAGACCCAACAGTACTTGAACCGCCGTGGGTTGTTCCGACAGTAAAACCTACATTAAGTCCATATTACAACGACTATGTTACTGCTAATGTTTCTACTTCTAAGGTTGATGAGCTAAAAAGAGTTTACTGTAAGTTTGTTGACTCAAACGGTAGTGTGCTCGGAGATTCTAATTTATATAGTAGTTCACACCGCGCACAAGTTTCGATTTTGAGTAATACAAAGCTTAAAGTGTGGTACTACCCTTATCAGCAAAATATTATTACAAAAGCAGGTTATTACACCTACTATTTCTACAACAATAAAGGCGAAGTACTATATACAGGTTCAGGATACTTCCCTGTAGATTAATAGAATAAAGTTCTCCCCTTGTGAAAGCCCGACATTTTTGATGTCGGGCTTCTCTCTTTTCGTGATTTTTGATAAAATGAAATCAAAATGAAACTTTTTCAGTAAATTCTGCGTATTAGTAGTGAGGGGTGAAAGCAATGGACGATAAAAAGTTTGCGGGACTTGAGTTTGAACAAGTAGTCCGCAAGTATAGCGACACAGTCGGTAAAGTTTGTCTTATGCGGCTCAGAAACTGGGCTGATGCAGAAGACTGTTTCCAGAATGTTTTTGCCACCCTCTACAAAAAATCCCCTTGTTTTGAAAGCGAAGAACACTTAAAAGCGTGGCTGATACGTGTTTCTATCAATGAATGTGTTAGTTTTCTGCGAAAACGTAAACCCCTCTTTCCCCTCAAAGACGTAGTAAATACCGCAGTTTTTGAAAATTACGACAGTCTCGATATTTCGTGGGCGCTTTTTGAACTTGATGAGAAGTACCGAAGTGTACTGTACCTCTATTATTATGAGCGATATAAAATAGACGAAATAGCTCACATACTCGGGAAAAAGAGTGCAACTGTGAAAACTTTGCTAAAAAGAGGTAAAGAAAAGCTTAAAAAAATCTATGGGAGTGATGTGAAATGAGAAAAGTTAATTTTAATAGTCTCGAAAATTTGCAAATTCCCGACACTTGGACCGAAAAAGCAATAGCTATCTCTGGAAAAAACGAAGGTCCTAAAAAAATACCATTTGTATTTTCTAGAAAAATACTCTCGTTAGTTGCGTGTTTAGTGGTAGTATGTCTTGTTTCATCCATCCCCCTCATATTTAAAATTAACAACGACATACTACCTGTATATCCAGAAAACGATGAACATATTAATGTTGCTGAAAGTGTAGAAGATGATATAAAGCCAACTGAAACAGTAAAACAGCCTGATGAAAAAGAAACAGAAGTTTATGTGGATGTTGAAAATACCGAACCATCAGAAATAGTAGAAGAAACTAAGGCTGAATCAAGTAATTCTACGATTGAAGAGAAACCTGAAGTGTCGAAAAAACCGACACAAAAACCTAGTGAATCTGTTCCTGAAGAACCTGTTGAAACCGAACCAGTGGAGGAATTCGGTCCTAATAAAGATAATGTTATAGAACCAGACAACCCTGAAGACTCGTCGGATACTCAGTTGCCGGGAGATTGCGTTGTCGGTTTTTCACCGGGTTATTTAGTTGGAGATGGTAAAATATATTGCAAAATATATGATAAAGACTACAACATACTAGGCGATAGTAATTTGTTTTCTGATGAGCACCGAGCTTCGTTTTACTCAGGTTTCGGAAGTATATATTATTACTTATACAGTCCCTTAAAAGTTGGTTTAGATTTAGAACCCGGAAAATATATATATGTGTTCTACAACGAACACACAGTTCCTATTTGTAACGTAACAGTTGTAATTGAATAAAAGCATAAAAAGTTTAAGCCCGATTGAAATCGGGCTTTTCTTTTTCCTTATTTTTTGATAAAATTTTTTAGTGATGAAACCATTTTAGATAGTTACAGAGTGTTATAAGTAAAGGGGGGTTAAATATGGACAAAGCGCAGTTTGCCGGCATGAGCTTTGAACAGGTTGTCGACAAATACAAAAACACTGTTGGCGCAGTATGCATAATGCGACTTAACAATCGCTACGACGCGGATGATTGCTTTCAGAATACATTCTTCAAACTATACAAAAAATCCCCCGATTTTAACGATGAAGACCATCTGAAAGCGTGGCTTATTCGTGTAGCAATCAATGAGTGTAAAACCTTTATGCGAAAAAACCGACCATATTTCTCCCTCGATGATTCAAGCGACGCTGTGATATCATTTCCACAGGAAAAGTGCGATATGTCATGGGCTTTGTTTGAATTAGACGTTAAATATCGCGATGTGATTTATCTGTATTACTGTGAGAACTACAAAGTAAATGAAATCGCAAATATACTGAAGAAATCACAAAATACAGTAAAAACCCAACTGCGACGCGGACGTGAAAAGTTAAAATTATTGTACGGAGGTGTTAACGATGAATGATTTTAATTTTGATAAAATGAAAAACTTTGTTGCACCTGAAGAGTGGGCTGAAAAAGCAGTAGCTATACCTGAAAACGCTAAGGAAAAACAGAATAAAACACCGCTTGTTTTCTCTAGAAAATTGTTCTCGTTTGCTGTGTGTTTTCTGCTTGTTTGCGGCTTGAGTGTTGCTCTGTTTTTCTACTTTAATAATGATGTGAATAAGGTGAGTGAAACTGTGGCTGAAACAAAAGCGAGCGAAAAACACGAAAAGCCTCCGTTTTTGCTTCAGGCAAATTCGGGTGATGATTACGCACAACAAAGTGAGCCACAGGCTCCGTTTGAAAACGGCGAAAATGTGCCTGAGGATTTCGAGTTTTCGACAGGAAATGTGTGTACAGCCAGTTTTTCACAAGGCTTGCTCGTAGGAGATAAGCAGATTTACTGTGTGCTTTATGACTACACAACCGGAGAGCTGATGGGAGATGAAAACCTGCTCGATGAAGAACATTTAGCAGAAATTGAGTGTCTCGACGATGGTACAGTAAACGCTACCTACGACCCGCTGAAAAACAAGGTTGTCAAAAGACCGGGCGAGTACTGGTACGTTTTTTACAACGAGCTTATTATGTCCCCGATACAAGGGTACATCTACATTTATTTTTAACAGGAGGCAGTTATGAAAAAGTTATTATGTATAGCACTTGTCTTGACTCTGGTTTTGGGTGTTTTTTCTGTTCCTGTTTGTGCAGAAAACAAAGTGGAACAGGAGAACGTTCTGCATTTTGATACGAACACTGCAAAGTGGAGACATAAGGTTAAAGCAGACAAGGTTTACTGCTACATCTATGGCGATAACGGAAATCTTAATCCATGGGATGATAGAGAAAAAGCAAGATGTTACGATTACGACGGTGACGGAGTATTTACCTATTATCTTGACGAACAGGGTATTACTTTGGAAGATAACAAAGAGTATGTTTGTATTTTTTCGTGCAATGGTTACCACACAAACCCACTGCTCTTTGACTCATCAGTTTTAGGTGATACCGCTTTCACGATGAACGAACCATACTTAGGTGGTGAGGATGTTTCACCAAAGCACCATATCTACGCATACTGGAAAAATCAGGACCCGAAAGTTTTCGGACCACCGCTAGGGACGACACTTTATTGCTTTATAGGTACCGCTATAGGTAAGCAGAAAACTCCTCAGCAGTTTTTTGAAGAATATTTTCATAAAGATTTGTACTTAGGTGAATTGTCGTGGTGTACTAATAAAACTGAACAGACTTTAGTTGACGGTTTAGCAAACAAGCTTGGACTTAGTTTAAGTCAGGTTGAAGAATCACTTAGTAAAACAGGAATAGAAATCGACTGGTGTGCTGAAGACTCAGTCGCAGGTATGTGTGTCGGCGATGTCGACGGCGACTCAAAGGTAACGGTGCTCGACGCAAGTCTTATTCAGCTCCACGTAGCATCTTTAAAAGACTTTACAGATATGCAGAAAAAACTCGCTGACAAAAATTATAACACAGAGGTATCCGTTATGGACGCGACATATATCCAGCTCGACCTCGTGGGATATCTCACAAAATACATTACATAAGATAAATTTATTAAAAGCCCGATAAATCTTATCGGGTTTTTCTTTTATGTAGTAACATTTGTTTTGTAATGATTACAAAAAGGTAGTAATACTTGTGATGTTGCCGTTATTTGGTATATAATTTACTCGGTAAAAAATCATTTTTGAGGTGCTATTATGGATAAGAACAAAGTAACCGTTTTTGTTGCGGGTCATAAACTCACACTTCTCACTACTGAGAGCGAAAAGTACGTCACAGATATTGCGAGTAAAGTTGATACTGCGATAAATTCGATGTTCACTACATCTAATATGTCTAAAGAAAAGTGTGCTGTTATGGCTGCACTCGATTTTTGTGACGATGAGTACAAAGCCCGCACTTCGCTCAATGAAGTAAAAGAGCAGATTAAGGACTACATCGACGACAGTGCTAGACTCAGAGAAGAAAACGAGGCTCTCAAAGCTGAAATCGCACGCTTGAAGGGTGAAAAAGAAGAGCTTCTTAAATCAAAGAAGACTATGATTGCGTCTTCTGTTGAGATAAAAGCTCCTAAAGAGGCTGAAGAAAAGAAAGAAATCAGCGCTGAGGATGATCTTTTTTTTGACGAAGAAGAGGCTGAAACAGTACCTGAAGTAAAAGTCGAAGAGCCTAAAACCGAGGAGAAAAAACAACAGCCTGCACCTGCTCCTAAAGCGGACAAAAAACGCCACAACCACGAGCACGTAAATCCGTACAAAGAGCGTTTTATGCAGAAAAAAGCTGATGAAAAGGGCTATACTCCTGTTCGTCAGTACAGCCTTTTTGACGATAACAAAGGCTGATAATGAGTAAAATCGAGATTTTATCTCCTGCCGGTGGCGTTGAGAGTGTCTATGCGGCGGTAAGGTCGGGTGCTGATGCGATTTATGTCGGCGCAAAGGACTTTTCTGCTCGTGCAAGTGCTCACAATTTTACGCTCGAAGAACTGAGCGATGCCGTAAAATACTGCCACAGATTCGGCGTCAAGGTTTACCTTGCGCTTAATACCGTTATTTTTGACGACGAGATGGAACAGGCGCTCGAGCTTGTGAAAAATGCCGCAAAATGCGACATTGACGCACTTATAACTCAGGATATCGGACTTGCACAAGCTGTAAAAAAGATTGTGCCACAGCTTAAGCTCCACGCATCAACACAGATGAGTGTGCACACTCTCTCAGGAGCAAAAGCGCTAAAAGAGCTCGGATTTTCTCGTGTTGTGCTTGCGCGTGAGATGACAAAATCAGAGATTAAGTACATCGCTCAAAACTGCGATATCGAGCTTGAAGTGTTTGTTCACGGAGCGCTTTGTATGTGCGTTTCGGGACAGTGCTATATGTCTGCTATGCTCGGCACAAGAAGCGCAAACAGAGGAATGTGCGCTCAGCCGTGTCGACTTCCGTTTGCAACAGCTGACAGCACTCACGCATTGAGTCTAAAAGACAACAGCCTTGTTGACTACATAAAAGAGCTCGAAGAAATCGGAGTTGTCAGCGCAAAAATCGAGGGCAGAATGAAGCGCCCTGAGTATGTTGCGATGGCGACATCAGCGTGTAGACAAATGCGCGACAATGGTTTTGTCGACAGCGTGACGAGTGAGCGTCTGCTGGCGGTCTTTTCCCGTACAGGTTTTACTGACGGATACTATACCGACAACCGCGGTAGCGAGATGTTCGGTTTTCGTAAGCGTGATGACGTTGTAAAAGCTACTGAAAAACTATTCAGAGAAATCCGCACGACATATAAAGACGAAACGGGCAGAATTCCTATTGATGTAGATATGAAAATCGCTCTAGGTGAAAAGATGACGCTTACTGTGTTGAGTGGCAGAAATTCTGTTTCGGTTGAGTCCGAAAACGTTGTAGAAAAAGCGATGAACGCTCCTGCGACTGAGGAAAAAGTCGTACAGCTTCTGAGTAAAACTGGCGACACTCCTTTTGTGGTTAACAGCATAAATGTTGAGATAAAAGGCGACTGTTTTGTTGCGGCAAAAGACGTAAATCTTCTGCGCCGAACAGCGTTTGAAAACTTAGCTGTAAATAGCGAAAAATGGCATAATTACGAGATTTCTGATCTCACTTTTGACGATTTGCTCGAAGAAATTAAAGAGGGAACCTTTGATAAAAAGTCGAGTTACACTATCACTCGTGACCTAAATATACCCGACAGTTTCGGTAGCTGCGAATATGTTTTTGTTCCGCTTTTTGAGTGCGAGAAAAACATCGAAAAAGTAAAAGAGCTTAAAGAAAAGGGCGTGAATATTGCGCTTGATATTCCTCGCGGAATGTTCTCCAGAGAGGAAAAAATTGCACACGCACTTGATAAACTAAAGAGCGAAGGTATCACTCACGCGATGTGTCACAACATCGGGGCTGTGTATCTGTGTAAAGAGCACGGGTTTAATGTCCACCTGAGCTGTTTTATGAATATCGCCAATTCGCTATCGATATATTGGGCGAAAAACTACGGTGCGAAAGACGTTGAGCTTTCCTTTGAGATCGACTTAAACAGGATAAACGCGTTAAAAGTAGCTCTCCCGTCTGGTGTTGCATCGTATGGTTATCTGCCACTTATGATGACTCGTAACTGTCCGCTGAAAAGTGGCGGAGCAAAGTGCGCGACTTGCAAAAATAATAATAAATTGCAAGATCGTAAGGGAGAGGAATTCACTGTTGTTTGTGATACAAATGTTAGTGAAATTTTAAACTGCGTACCGCTTATTTTGCCGTTAGAGATTTATAAATCAGAAAACGTAGTTTTTAAAGTTTTTCACTTTTCTGTGGAAAACTCTGTGGAAAACAAGGAAAA
>JAZSFG010000014.1:0-14914 GCA_045532065.1 Ruminococcus sp.
ATCGTAGACCCAAGAAAAGAGAAGATCGCTGTTGCTGAAGCTAAGAAGCTCGGCATCCCTGTTGTAGCTATCGTTGATACAAACTGCGATCCTGACGATGTTGACTACGTTATCCCTGGTAACGATGACGCTATCCGTGCAGTAAAACTTATCTGCGGTGCTATGGCTAACGCTATCATCGAAGGTAGAGAGGGCCAGATGGGCGCTGCTGCTAGAGATGAAGAAGAACTCGTTGAGGAATAATTATTAATAATTAAATAAAATTCGAAAGGATAGATATATATGTCATTTACAGCTCAAGACGTAAAAGCATTACGTGACAGAACAGGCTGCGGTATGATGGACTGCAAAAAAGCTCTCGTTGAGGCTAACGGCGACATGGACGCTGCTGTAGACGTTTTAAGAGAACTTGGTCTTGCTAAGCAGGCTAAGAAAGCATCCAGAATTGCTGCTGAGGGCGTAGCTCTCGCTATAACAAACGACGACAACACAGCTGGTGTAGTTATCGAGGTTAACTCTGAGACTGACTTCGTTGCTAAGAACGCTGATTTCGTAGCATTTGTTAACACATGCGCACAGACAGTTATGGACAATGATCCTGCTGACATTGAGGCTCTTCTTGCTCTCAAGGCTTCAGGTTCAGAAATGACTGTTGCTGAGCTTTTACAGGAGAAGGTTCTCACAATCGGCGAGAACATCCAGCTCCGTAGATTCGAGAAATTCAACGGTCCTACAGTAGGCTACGTTCACGCTGGTGGTAAGATTGGCGTTTTAGTTAACTTCGATACAGACGTTGATACAACAAATGCTGACTTTATCGCTTGCGGTAAGGACGTTGCTATGCAGATTGCTGCTCTCAACGCTCCATACCTTGATGCTGCTGCAGTTCCTGCAGAGATCATCGACCGTGAGAAGGAGATTCTCGTTGCACAGATGAAGCAGGATCCTAAGATGGCTAACAAGCCAGAGCAGGTTCTTTCTAAGATCGTAGAAGGCAAAATCGGTAAATACTACAAAGAGAACTGCCTTGTTGATCAGGAATTCGTTAAGGATGGCTCACTCACAGTTGCTAAGTATGTTGAGTCTGTTGCTAAGAACCTTGGTGGTTCTATCAAGATTACTAAGTTCGTTCGTTTTGAGAAGGGCGAAGGTATCGAGAAGCGTCAGGACGACTTTGCTGCTGAAGTTGCAAGCATGGTAAAATAATTAAATTAACGATAATTTAGGAGTGGTTTTGCGACCACTCCTTTTTTATTGTAAAGTTTATATTAAATGTGCCTAATATTAGCTTATTTTTCTTTACAAAATGATGTTAATGTAGTATAATTTTAGTAACTATAAAGAGTACTATGGGGTGATGTAATGAATTCAAAATACAAAAGAATTTTACTCAAACTTTCCGGTGAATCTCTTGCCGGTGAAACTAAGCACGGAATCGATTTTGATACAGTGTTAGCTTTCTGCGAACCTATTAAAAAACTCGTAGAAGACGGTGTCGAAGTTGCTATCGTTGTTGGTGGTGGTAACTTCTGGAGAGGACGTTCAAGCGGTAAGATGGATAGAACAAGAGCTGACCATATGGGAATGCTCGCAACTACTATTAACGCTTTAGGCGTTGCTGACGCTTTAGAGCAGATTGGCGTTGATGTCAGAGTCCAGACAGCTATCGGTATGCGTGCTATCGCTGAGCCTTATATCAGAAATAAAGCTATGCGCCATTTAGAAAAGGGAAGAGTAGTAATTTTCGGTTGCGGTACTGGTAACCCATTCTTCTCAACTGACACAGCTGCTGCTTTACGTGCTGCTGAAATTGAGGCTCAGATTATCTTAAAAGCTACTATGGTAGACGGTGTTTACGACTCTGACCCTAAGACTAACCCAGACGCTAAGCGCTTTACTAAACTCTCTTTCCACGATGTTCTTGAGAAAGACCTTAAGGTTATTGACTCTACAGCTGCTGCTATCTGCAAAGATAACAACATTGACTTGCTTGTATTCAGCGTTGATAACCCAGATAACATCTACAGCGCTGTTTTCGATGAATCTATCGGCACAGTTGTTGGTAACTACTAATTTTAAAAAATATTATTCATATACTTGGAGGAAAAAAATGAAAGCTACATTACAGAAATCCGAAGAACGTATGCAGAGACGTATCGACCACCTCGATGCAGAGTTTAAATCTATCCGTGCAGGTCGCGCTAACCCTGCTGTTTTAGATAAAGTAACTGTTGATTATTATTCAACACCAACACCTATTAATCAGCTTGCTGCGGTTTCAGTTACAGAAGCAAGAACACTTACAATTCAGCCATGGGACGCATCAGTACTCAGAATGATCGAGAAAGCTATCCAGATGTCTGAAGTTGGCATTAACCCACAGAATGACGGTAAGTGTATCCGTCTTATCTTCCCACCACTCACAGAGGATAAGCGTAAAGAAATTGCAAAAGAAATCGCTCACATCGCTGAAGATTGCAAGGTTCAGATCAGAAACGTACGTCGTGACACAATTGATAAGCTTAAGGCTCTTAAGAAAGACGGCGAGCTTACAGAAGACGATTTAAAGCACGGCGAAAAGAAAGCTCAGGAACAGACAGATAAGTTCATCAAGGTTGTTGACCAGATGGCTGACAAGAAGAAGAAAGAGATTATGGAAATCTGATATGGCTATTTTCAAAAAAGCTAAAAAGACTGACGAAAATCTTTCTATAAAAGATATCGTCTTACCTGAACATATCGGTATAATTATGGATGGTAATGGCAGATGGGCGAAAAAACGCGGTCTGCCACGTACCGCAGGACATACAGCTGGCGCGCAAACTTTTCGTAAAATTGCGCGCTATTGCTCCGATATAGGAATTAAGTATCTCACTGTTTATGCTTTCTCAACCGAAAACTGGAAGCGACCGAAAGAGGAAGTAGACGCGATTATGCGACTTTTCAAGGACTATATGATTGAAGCTATAACCGATTTTCAGGATGATAGCATCGTCGTTAAGTTTATCGGTGATCGCACTGTTTTTCCTCCTGATATGCTCGAGCTTATCGAGAAGAACGAACAGGATTCTAAAGACAGAGACGGTATGGTGCTTAATATTGCGATGAATTACGGCGGTAGGGACGAAATCGTAAACGCTGTGAAGAAAATCGCACTTGATGTTAAAGATGGAAAGCTTAGTGAGTCTGATATTGACGCACAGCTTATCAGCGATAGCATCTACACAGCAGGTCAGCCTGACCCTGACCTCATTATTCGCCCTAGCGGTGAGTATAGAACCTCAAACTTCCTTTTGTGGCAGTCGGCTTACGCTGAGTACTGCATTATGGATGTTTTGTGGCCTGATTTTAAGAGTGAAGATTTAGACAAAGCTCTTATTGAATTCGCTAAACGCAACCGACGTTTCGGCGGAGTTTAATTTTGTGAAAGTTTAAGGTGACTTTGAGATGGTGGTTCGACTTATAACTTCAGCAGTCGGTATTATTGTTTGTTTAGTACTGCTGTTTTTAGGAGAAACTAGCCCTATATATATTAATGTTGCATTAGCACTTGTCACAGGACTTATGTGTGGCGAGCTTTTAACAGCAAAGGGTTTACACAAAAAGCTTTTCGTTTCTATTCCGGCTATTATTTTCGGAATCGCGATGCCGCTATTGAGTACAACAGATTATGTGTTCATCCCGCTTTATCTGTTTGCTGTTGTACTTTTTGTTACTGCAGTATTAGCACACAAGAAGCTAAGCGCTGATGAGATGTTATTTGCTTTCGGTGGTTGCTTGCTAATTACATTGTCTATGACTTCTATAGCTTATGTTTCCTGTGGACCAAACGGACTCGCACCACTCTTCTTTGAGGTTGATAAGAGTACATTCACAGCTTTTTGGATTGTCCTTATCTTAGCAGTTCCGTGGCTTGCTGACAGCGGTGCTTACTTTACAGGCAGATTCTTAGGTAAACACAAGCTTTGTGAGGCTATCAGCCCGAAGAAAACAGTTGAGGGTGCTATAGGTGGTCTCATTTGTGGTTTCTTAGGCTCTCTTTTAGTTGGATACATCTTCACTTTTATCTATAAAGACGTCACTATAAACTACATTCCGCTTATTATTGTCGGTCTTATCAACCCGGTAATTTCTATTTTCGGTGACCTCGCTTTTTCTATTATAAAGCGAGCTTGCGGAATTAAGGACTACGGCTCTATTATGCCTGGTCATGGCGGTATGCTTGACCGTTTTGACTCAATTATCCTTTGTGCACCGCTTGTGTTTGTTATTTCACAGTATTTCACTGTTATTTCGTATTGAGGTTTATTATGGTAAATAAACTATCCGTTTTAGGTTCCACAGGTTCTATCGGTACACAGACTTTAGATGTTGCGCGTAAACTCAATCTGCAAGTTACCGCTCTTACTGCTCATAGTAATATTGAGCTACTGGAAGAGCAGATTCGTGAGTTCAAGCCATCAGTTGCTGTTGTGTTTAATGAAAATAGGGCACAGGAGCTTAAACTTAATATTAAAGACCTTGATACTAAAGTATACAGTGGTATGGATGGTCTTTTATATGCCGCTACTTTGGACGACTGCGATTTAGTCGTTAACTCTGTTGTCGGTATGGTCGGTTTAAAGCCTACACTTGCGTCAATTAAAGCTAAAAAGAACATCGCTTTTGCTAACAAAGAGACTTTAGTTGCCGGTGGTGCTCTTGTTATGGATGCCGCACGTAAAAACGGAGTAACACTTTTTCCTGTAGACAGCGAGCATTCTGCTATTTTCCAGTGCTTACAGGCTTGTCCGCCTGAAAAGGCTTTGAAGAAGATTATCTTAACTGCTTCGGGCGGTCCGTTTTTTGGAAAATCTTACGATGAATTGAAAGGTGTCACAGTAGCTCAGGCGCTCAATCACCCTAACTGGTCTATGGGCGCTAAGATTACTATTGATTCAGCTACTATGATGAACAAGGGCTTGGAGATTATCGAAGCTGCGTGGCTTTTCGATATGTCTCCTGATGACATCGAGGTTGTCATTCATCGAGAAAGTATTATTCACTCGATGATTGAATTTATTGATAACAGCGTACTCGCACAGCTCGGACTTCCTGATATGAGAATTCCTATCCAGTACGCTATAACATATCCGCACAGGTATGAGTCACCGGTACAGTCGCTCGATTTTTCTAAGATTTCTAGTATGACATTCTACCATCCTGACTACGATACTTTTAAGTGCCTCAACGCCTGTAAAAAAGCGTTTGCACGCGGTGGTGTTATTCCTGCTGTGGCTAACGGCGCTAACGAAATTGCTAATAAACTCTTCAGAGATGGCAAAATCAGCTTTCTTGAGATTGGAGAGCTCGTCGAAAGTGCTGTTGATAATTTTGAATATAAAGAGTCAAAGACTCTTTCTGATGTACTCGATGCTGACAAAGCAGCACGCGAGTACGTATATAACTGTATTAAATAATTGGAGATGATTTTATCACAACTGTTGCACTTATCATAATTGCGGTTGTTTTATTTGAACTTATTATCTTTTGTCACGAGGGTGGACATTTTATCGCCGCTAAAAAGAGTGGTGTTAAAGTAAACGAGTTTGCACTCGGTATGGGACCGAAGCTCTTTTCGTTTACTAAAGGAGAAACTACCTATTCGCTTAGATTGTTTCCTATAGGCGGTTACTGTGCGATGGAGGGTGAAGACGCTGAAAGCGAAAGTCCTCGAGCTTTTAACAACGCTAAAATTTGGAAGCGTATGATTATTATCGTCGCAGGTGCGTTTATGAACATCGTTCTTGGATTAGTTCTGATGTTTGTTACACTTATTCCTCAGGATGTGTATAACTCAACTACCATAGCTGGCTTTGACCCTTGCTCATTTACTGCATCAACAGGACTTCAGGATGGCGATAAGATTGTCGAGATCAACGACTACAATATCTACTCATCTACTGACTTCAGCTTCGCAATGTACACCTTACCGCTTACAGAAGTAGACGGCACAACTTTTGAGATTTATAAAGAAGATTGCCTTTTTTATCTTCGTAACCACTACGCAGGTGTGTCGCAAGGTTTAAAGCAGGATGAGCTTGAGAAGATTTACGCAATCTGGAATGAGGGCGGTAGCAAAATTGTCGAGTCAAACGACAGAGAAAGTGCTTATGCTCTTATGTGCGAGTATATTGATAAAATCAACGATGAATTAGGAATCGAAAGGGTAGAAGCATACCCTGAAATTGAAGTAAAAGACACTCGCCAGCGTTATCGTACTTCTATGACAGTTGTTCGAGACGACAAAAAGGTTGAGCTTTCTGATGTTGACTTTTTCACGTACAAAAACGCTGAAGACGGCGAGCCTGCTTTAGCGATTGACTTCTATGTTGAACCGATTAAGAAAACTCTCCTTTCAACTTTACAGCAGACAGGAATTCAGACAGTTTCCGTTGTTCGTATGGTGTGGGGAGGACTCGTCGGTTTAGTTAAAGGTGATTTTGGTATTAACGATGTAGCAGGACCTGTCGGTCTCGCATCTGCTATTACTGATGTTGCAGGAGAGAGTTTAAAAACAGGCTTTATGGATGCTGTTATGAGCATCGTTTACGTTATGATGGTTATCACTATCAACTTAGGTATTGTCAATATGTTACCGTTTCCTGCTCTTGATGGCGGACGTTTTTTGATGCTTCTTTTCGAAGCAATCTTCAGACGCTCTTTACCTAGGAAAATCGAAGGTGTTATCAACGGCGTCGGTCTTGCTCTGTTACTTTTGTTGATGGCTGTTATTACTTTTAAAGATATCTGGGTGCTTATATTCGGAGGATAATATGAGTAAAATTCAAGTGAAAGTAGGAAATGTATTAGTCGGAAACGACGCTCCTGTTACGATTCAGTCTATGCTCAACACTAGAGCTGATGATATACAAGGTAGTGTACAGCAGGCTGTACGCTTAGAAAAAGCAGGGTGCCAGATTATCCGTGCTGCTATACCTGATATGGACGCTGTGCGACTTATCCCTGCTATTAAAGAAGCTGTTTCTATTCCTCTTGTTGCTGATATCCATTTTGATTACAAGCTCGCTTTAGAGTCTGTTGCTGCCGGTATCGACAAAATCCGTATTAATCCTGGCAACATCGGTGATGAAAGTCGAGTAAAACAGGTAGCTGACGCTTGCAGAGAAAAGAATATTCCTATCAGAATCGGAGTGAATTCCGGTTCTCTTGAAAAAGAAATATTGAAAAAGCACGGTCACCCTACCGCTCAGGCTTTGTGTGATAGCGCTTTGTACCATGCATCACTACTCGAGAAATTTGATTTTTCAGATATCGTTTTGTCTATGAAGAGTAGTGATGTTCCTACAATGGTGAAAGCCTATGAAATAGCAAGTGAAAGCTGTGACTACCCGCTGCACTTAGGCGTTACCGAAGCAGGCACCACTCGTATGGGTATTATTAAGTCTGCTGCGGGTATCGGCTCTCTGCTTTTACACGGTATCGGTGATACTATCCGCATTTCTCTTACAGCTGACCCTGTTGATGAAATTTACGCTGCGAAAGATTTGCTAAAAGCTATCGGCGTGCGTAAAGATGGCGTTACTTTCGTTTCCTGTCCGACGTGTGGCAGAACAAAAATCGACCTTATCACACTTGCTAATGAAGCACAAGAGCGCCTTAAAGACTGTGATAAGAATATTAAAGTTGCTATTATGGGCTGTGTTGTTAACGGCCCTGGCGAAGCCAGAGAAGCTGATATCGGTATCGCTGGTGGAGACAAAGAGGGCTTAGTCTTCAAAAAAGGCGACATTCTCTACAAAGTACCTGAAGAAAGACTTATTGATGCGTTAATTGATGAAATAAATAAAATGTAATTTATATATTTGCGAAAGGTTTATGATGAATAATTTAAACTCTATTTTCGCACAGTACTTAAGCGCACCGATTGTAGATTCGGTGAAAAATGCTTCTGTGTACGGTGTGACACTGAACAAAGAAAATCGAATAATTGTTATAGATGTTAAATTTGACACTTTAGTTAAGGCTGAAGATGTTTTTGCTACACAGCGCCTTATAAAAACTTCTTCGCTCAAACTTACTGATGCTAAGATTAACCCTGTTTTTGATCAAAGACTTTTTGATGTTTCGTATTTTCCTGAGATTGTTGAATTTCTCAAGGTTGAAACGCCTAGTCTTAATGGTAGCTTAAACGACGCACAGCTTTTCTGTAAGGATAACATACTTACTGTAAAGCTTGCACACGGCGGACTTTCTCTATTACAGGCTAAAGGTTTTTCGAAATTATTATCCGACATTGTTTATAAGATGTTTTCTCTCCATTTTGAGGTTGAGTACAGCGGCGTTACTGAAATTGACGGCACTTCCGACGAATACATCGAGAATCTGAATAACGTCGAGAAGAATATTCAGCGTAAGAAGATGGAAGAACTTTCTCAAATGTACGAATTTGAAGAGAAAACAAACGTTGATGGAGAGAAAGTAAACCCTAAAGTTATTGAAAAGCGCACTGGCGTTAACATATATCCACAGATTATTCCCGAGAGTGTGCGTCCTCTTTATGGTCGCGTTACAAAAGGCAAGATTATGCCTATCGAAAAAATCGCGTATGATACAGGCAGATGCACTGTCTGGGGCGATGTTTTCGCACTCGAGTGGAAAGAAACAAAATCAGGCGATAAGAACATTATTACCTTCGATATTACCGACTACACAGGCTCTGTTACTGTTAAAGTGTTTAACAACAAGAACGAGTGTCGCGTGTTAGAGAGTATCAAAAAAGGTGCTTCTATTGTATGTGGCGGCGACATTGAGTTTGACAAATACGCAGGAGAGTTAGTGCTTAACGCTCGTTCGATTTCTACAGTAGATAAGGTGAAAATCGCTGATAACGCTCCTAAAAAGCGTGTTGAACTTCATTTGCATAGTAATATGTCTCAGCTTGACGGTATCACTCCTGCAGGCGAGCTCGTAAAAAGAGCTGCAGCATTCGGTCATACTGCTGTTGCTATTACTGACCACGGTGTTGCCCAGGCATTCCCTGACGCAATGAACGCCGCTGAAGCTATTAACCGAGATGAAAAGAAAATTAAGGTTATCTACGGTGTTGAAGCATATTTTATGGATGACCTTGTTGAGTCTGTCGACGGAGATAAAGACGTATCGCTTGACGATACCTTCGTTTGCTTTGATATTGAAACAACAGGACTATCTCCGAAAACTGAGAAAATCACCGAAATCGGTGCGGTAAAAATTACAAACGGCGAGGTTGTCGACCGTTTCTCAACTTTCGTTAATCCTGAGATGCCTATTCCTGCGAAGATTGTTGAACTTACAGGCATCACCGACGCTATGGTTAAGGATGCTCCTTCACAGAGCGAAGCAGTGCGTGCTTTCCTTGACTTCTGCGGAGATAACATCTTAGTAGCTCACAACGCTCCGTTTGATACATCGTTTATCCGTGTTGCGTGTAAGAATATGGGTGTTGAGTATAATTACACTTCACTCGATACTGTTGCTATCAGCCGAGCTATTCTTCCTGATATTAAGAATTGTAAGCTCGACACAGTCGCAAAATACCTGCGACTGCCTGATTTTAACCACCACAGAGCGGTTGACGATGCTGAAATTTTATCTAAAATCTTTATGAGTCTTTGTGACAGACTCAAAGATGATTACAATATTCACGATGTTAAAGATATAAATACAAAGATTGCAGGTGGCGACTTTAAAAAGCTTCCTACATATCACCAAATAATTCTCGTAAAGAATAAAGCGGGTTTAAAAAACCTGTACAAACTTATTTCACTTTCACACCTTAATTATTTCTATAAGCGTCCTCGAATCCCGAAGTCTGAACTTATAAAGTATAGGGAAGGACTAATAATCGGCTCTGCGTGTGAAGCTGGTGAGCTATATCGTGCTATTATGATGAGTAAGCCTTGGGGTGAACTCAAAGGCATTGCTTCATTTTACGATTATCTTGAGATTCAGCCGAACGGAAATAATATGTTTATGGTACGTAAAGGTACCGTAAAAGGTGTTGCTGAACTCGAAAAGATTAACCGAACTATTATCAAGCTTGGCGATGAACTCGGAATCCCTGTAGTTGCTACCGGTGACGTTCACTTTATGAATCCGTATGACAGCGATTACCGTAAAGTGCTTATGGCTGGTCAAGGCTACAGCGACGCTGAAGATCAGGCTCCGCTGTTTTTCCGTACTACTGCCGAGATGCTCGACGAATTCGCTTATTTAGGCGAAGAAAGAGCATACGAGGTGGTTGTCGAGAATCCGAACAAAATTGCTGATTCCTGTGAGTGGATACGTCCTATTCCTGAGGGTAACTTCCCGCCATTTATTGATGGTGCTGAAGAACAGCTTGTTTCCATTACATGGGAGAGAGCTAAGAAAAAGTACGGCGACCCTCTTCCTGAAATTGTTAAAGCCCGACTTGATAAAGAACTTAATTCTATTACTACCTACGGCTTCTCTGTGCTCTATATGACCGCACAGAAGCTTGTTGCAAAAAGCGAAGAGTACGGCTATTTAGTCGGCTCACGAGGCAGCGTTGGTTCGTCCTTCGTTGCTACTATGTCGGGTATCTCTGAGGTTAACCCTCTTTGTCCGCACTACATCTGCCCATCTTGTAAGTATAGTGAATTTATTACCGATGGTAGCTATGGTTCGGGCTTTGATTTACCTGAAAAAGTTTGTCCGAAATGTGGTACACCACTCGACCGCGATGGCCACGAAATTCCGTTTGAAACATTCCTTGGCTTTAAAGGTGACAAGGTGCCTGATATCGACCTTAACTTTAGCGGTGAGGTTCAGTCACGAGTCCATAGATATACCGAAGACCTGTTCGGTAAAGACAACGTCTTTAAAGCAGGTACTATTTCTACAATCGCAGAAAAAACAGGTATCGGTTTTGTTAAAAAGTACTGCGAAGAACGTGGCATCTCAATGAGTAAAGCCGAGGTTGCCAGACTTGCGAATGGTTTTACTGGCGTAAAACGTACTACTGGTCAGCACCCTGGCGGAATGGTAGTAGTGCCGCGTGGTATGGATGTCTACGAGTTCTGTCCTGTACAGCACCCTGCTGATGATACAGGCTCTGATAATATAACTACACACTTCGATTTCCATTCTATCCACGATACAATCTGTAAGCTCGACGAGCTCGGACACGATGTTCCGACTATCTATCATTATCTTGAAGAGTTTACAGGAATCCCTGTAATGCAGGTTTCGATGAGTGATCCTGATGTTATGTCGTTGTTTACATCGACCGAGGCTCTTGGTGTTACTCCTGAAGATATCGATGCACAGACAGGTACATATTCTATGCCTGAGCTTGGCACTCCGTTTGTTCGACAGATGCTTGTCGACGCTCAGCCTAAAACTTTTACCGACTTGCTCCAGATTTCAGGTTTGTCGCACGGTACTGACGTATGGATTGGTAACGCCGCTGATCTCATCAAAGATGGTACTTGTACCATTTCCGAAGTTATCGGTACGCGAGACTCTATTATGACTTATCTTATGCATAAAGGTTTAGAGCCTGGTATGGCGTTTAAAATCATGGAAATTGTTCGTAAAGGTAAAGCAACGAAGATGTTAACACAGGAACACATTGATGCTATGAAGGACCACAACGTTCCACAGTGGTATATCGATTCCTGTATGAAAATCAAGTATATGTTCCCGAAGGCTCACGCTGCAGCATATATGATTGCGGCTCTTCGTCTAGGTTGGTATAAAGTACACAAGCCTCTTGAGTATTACGCTGCTTACTTTACGGTACGTAATGACAACTTTGATGGTGCAACTCTTATTAAAGGTAAACAAGCCGTAAAAGAGAAAATCCGCAGTATAAATCAGAAAGGCTTTGAAGCCTCTCCAAAGGAAAAACAGGAAATTCCGATGCTACAGATTATGAATGAAATGCTCTGTCGTGGTATCGAAATTCTCCCTGTTGATGTTTATAAATCTGACTCCAAACGATTTATGATTGAAGACGGAAAAATCCGACTTCCTTTCTGTTCGCTTTCCGGTGTCGGTGAAGCTGCCGCAGAAAGCTTGTCTGATGTCGGTAAAACAACCGAGTATCTTTCTATTGAAGATATGATCCAAAAGACAAAGGTTAATAAATCTGTTATTGAAATTTTACGTGATAGTGGTGCGCTTGACGGAATTCCTGAAAGCTCACAGATGTCACTGTTTTAAGGGGTGGTATATTGAAAAAGAAATTCAACACAAAAACATTCTTTAAAATTTTTCTTATAGTCACATACGCGTTACTACTTGCATTTTTGCTTCTTAACATCAAGTATGTATCATCTGTGTTTGTATCGGTGCTCTCGGTGTTTATGCCGTTTATTTATGGTTTTATAATCGCGTATCTGCTGAGTTTTCCGTACAACTTTTTCTACGATAAGTGTTTTCATAAAATAGGGCAGAAGAGAAAAAAACTCTCTAAACTTCGTAATATTCTTGCGCTTATCTGTTCGTATATCATCGGTTTCGGTATCATCGCTTTTCTTGTTTGTATTCTTGTACCGGAATTATCAAAGAGCGTTTCTAATCTTATAAACGACATCCCTGTTTATGCAGAAAAGGCACAGAAAGCTGTACAGGATTTTATCATCCTTATCCGTGACCAGTTCGGTTATGATTTGACCGATGCAGATACATCAGACAAGATTGTATCTTTCTTCACAGGCAAAGATACACAGGGAATCATCGAGAACTTTATGAATAGCGCTTTCCCTGCAGCTCTTAACTTTGCTGAAGGTTTTACAACAGGTATTTATAACTGGATTATCGGTATTGTTGTATCAATCTATATGCTTGCTTCTAAAGACAAGCTTTGTAAGCAGGCACGTACAGTAACTGTTGCTTACTTACCTCTTAAAACCTCTAAGTGGATTCTTAAAGTAACTGAACTTTGTAACAAAAAATGTGGTAAATTCTTAATTGGTAAGATTATTGACTCTTTCATTATCGGTGTTATTTGTTTCATCGGCTTATCAATATTCAAATTTGATTATGCACTTCTTATTTCCGTTGTTGTCGGCGTTACTAACGTAATTCCGTTCTTCGGACCTTTTATTGGCGCTATACCATGTGCTTTCTTGTTACTGCTTATTAACCCTAGACAGTGCTTCTGGTTTGTTGTATTTGTTATCGTTCTACAACAGTTTGATGGTAACGTACTCGGACCGAAGATTTTGGGCGACACAGTCGGTGTTTCTGGCTTCTGGATTCTGTTCTCTGTTATAGTCGGTGGTGGATTGTTTGGCTTACCTGGTATGCTCTTGGGTGTTCCTGTGTTTGCTGTTATCTATACACTTATCACAGAAGGTACAAAAACTAGACTTCAGAAAAAACGCTCTGCACAAACAATAAATGATATTAGTCTTGAGCTGTACGAGCTTGAGTCCGATATTTCTGAACAATGTAGTATTTCCGAAGAACAAAATGAAGCTTCGGACGAAAATACAAAAGAAAACAAGGAGGAATTATAATGTTTTCAAAAAGAGTATTAAGCCTCATTATCGCTGTTATGATGCTCGTTACTATGCTTGTTGTTCCTGCAACATCAACATCAGCTGCATCAAATGACAACATTACAGGCTACAACCTTCCTGCTGATATCCATGATGGTAATATCCTTCATGCATTCAACTGGAAACTAACTGAAGTTACACAGTACGCTGCTGAGATAGCTGCTGCAGGTTACACTGCTGTACAGGTTTCTCCGATTCAGTGTACAAAAGACACAACAAACGACGGTGCTTACGCTAACGACTGGTGGTGCTTCTACCAGCCAACAGACCTCAAAATCGGTAACGAGCTTGGTGATGAGGCTGACTTGAAAGAGATGTGTGACACACTTCACTCTTACGGCGTAAAGGTTATCGTTGACGTTGTTGCTAACCACGTTCAGAATAACACAAACAAAGCTGAAGCAGCTCTTATCAACCCTACATTAAAGAGCTTCTTACGTAAGCCATCAGGCACACAGCTTACACCTTATAATGATTCTACTCGTGCTGGTCAGACAAAGACTGACTTAAACTCTCAGCTCCCTGACCTTGATACAGGCAATAAGGACTATCAGAACTACCTCATCAGCTACTTAAACACTCTTGCTGACAATGGTGTTGATGGCTTCCGTTTCGACGCTGCTAAGCATATTGAAACTCCGGACGACGGTGCTACAGCTTCTGATTTCTGGCCTACAATCACTAACGCTATTTCTACTAAGAATCCTGACGCTTTCGTATACGGCGAAGTTTTAGGTCTTAACGGCTTAGTTCCAATCACAGCTTATACAAAGTATATGAGCGTTACTGACTACGCTTACGGTGGTACAGTTCGTTCAGCTCTTAAGTCAAAGAAAGCAGCGTCTAGTCTTGCTAACTACGGTTATACAGGTTCACAGAAAGCTGACAATGTGCTTTGGCTTGAGTCACACGATACATTTACAACTAACCCATCAGATTCAGGTTCTTCAAACGGCCTCACAAAGGCTCAGCAGATCGTTGGTTGGGCAGTAGTTGGTGCTCGTAAAGACGCTCCTGCTCTTTACCTTGTTCGTACAAGCTGTGAAGAGCTTGATATTAACCCATCACTCGTATCCATTAAGTACGACGCACTCATCGGTGCCCCTGGTGCTGCTGATACATGGAAAAATGACGCAGTAGTTGCAGTTAACCAGTTCAAAAACGAATTTGTTGGTCAGAGTGAAACTGTATCTGCAAACGGTAGCCTCTACTTTGTACAGCGTGGTACAACAGGTATGGTTATCGCTAACCTCGCTACAGGTTCTGCTACTGTAAATCAGGCTTGTACAATGGCAAACGGTACATACACAGACCAGGTAACAGGTAACAAGTTCACAGTATCT
>JAZSFG010000076.1:0-12154 GCA_045532065.1 Ruminococcus sp.
ACACAAACCCGACAAAAGAAGATGTCGAGTATGTAGACGCAATAAAAGAAGATATCAAGTGGCTCGGTTTCACTTGGGAAGACAGATTCTACTACGCTTCCGAATACTTCGACAAAATGTACGAGGGTGCGGTTGAACTTATCAAAAAGGGTCTTGCTTATGTTTGTGAGCTTGACGCTGAAAAAATGAGAGAGTACAGAGGTGACCTCAAAACTCCTGCGAAAAGTCCGTACAGAGACAGACCGATTGAGGAGAGTTTAGACCTTTTCGAGCGTATGAAAAACGGTGAATTCGAAGATGGTAAAATGACTCTTCGTGCAAAAATCGACTTAGCGTCAGGTAACTTCAATATGCGTGACCCTGTTATTTACAGAATTAACAGAATCAAGCACCACCGCACAGGCGACAAGTGGTGTATCTATCCTATGTACGATTTTGCTCATCCGATTGAGGACGCACTCGAGGGTATCACACACTCACTGTGCTCACTCGAGTTTGAGGACCACAGACCGCTTTACGACTGGGTTTGTGAGAATGTTACTCTTCCTGCTAAACCACGTCAGATTGAGTTTGCTCGTCTTGGAATCAACAACACAGTTATGTCAAAGAGAAAGCTTCGAGCTTTAGTTGAAAATAACTACGTAAACGGTTGGGATGACCCGAGAATGCCTACTCTGTGTGGTTTAAGACGCAGAGGCTACACACCGAAGTCTATCCGTAACTTCTGCGAGCGTATCGGCGTTTCAAAGGTTAACTCTACTGTTGAGTACAGCTTCTTGGAGCATTGTTTACGTGAAGACTTAAACGAAACTGCACAGCGTGTTATGGTTGTGCTCGACCCGATTAAGCTTGTTATCACAAACTACGAAGAGGGTAAGAGCGAACAGTTCGAGGTTGAAAACAACCCTAACTGTGAAGCAGACGGCAAGAGAGTAATCACTTTCTCACGTGAGTGTTATATCGAGCGTGATGACTTTATGGAAGAGCCTGTGAAGAAGTATCAGAGACTTTATCCGGGTAACGAAGTAAGACTCAAGTCAGCATACATCGTTAAGTGTACAGGTTGCGAAAAGGACGAAAACGGCAACATTACTACTGTTTATGCTGAGTACGACCCACAAACTAAGGGTGGCAACACTCCTGACGGCAGAAAAGTCAGAGGCACTATCCACTGGGTTGATGCTAACAACTACGTTGACGCTACAGTGAATCTTTACGACAATCTATTCACAGTAAGCGACCCTGAATCAGGTGATCGAGATTTCCTCGATTTCTTAAATCCTGAGTCTTTAGTTGTGAAGACAGGCTGTAAAGCAGAGAAGTCTATTGAAAATTACACAGTTCCTGCAAACTTCCAGTTTATGCGACAGGGTTACTTCTGTCTTGACAAGGATTCAACGAAGGATGACATTATCTTCAACCGTAGCGTATCCTTAAAAGACAGCTTCAATAAAAAATAAAAAGTTTTTTGAATCCACCTGTTTTTTGGCAGGTGGATTTTTTCTCCATAAAAACTACATATAACACGTGTAAGATGTAGTTAACACTTGAGAGGAGAAATTATATTATGAAAACTTTTAAGAAGATTTTAGCTGTTGTTTTGACATTTGTTATGTTGCTTTCGGTGCTGCCGATATCAAGCGCAAGTGCTGAGACAACTTATACACAGCTTAGCCTTGATGTAAAGCAGAAGGTGAAGCTCAGCGGTGATTCTGTCAGATTGAGCTTTACACCTGAAGAAGATGGGTGGTACGAGTTTTTTACTACAGGTAGTTATGATACTTTTGCTACTTTATTTGATGGTAGTTTTGAAGAAATTGCCGATGACGATGATTCTGGTGCAGAGTGGAACTTTGCTATTACAAAGAAACTTTTAGCTTATGAAACTTACTATATTGATGTAAATAGCTATGAAGCGTCTGATATGACAGTAAATGTGTACGTTAATGTAAAAAAAGCTGTCGGAGTTGAGTCTATGGAGATTACAAAGTTTCCTGAAGATTTAACCTGTGTTCAGGGCTATGAGCTGAACAGTATTGATTTATCAGGTCTTGAGATTAATTTTACATTAAGCGATGGTGCGACAAGGCTATGGAAATTTGACGATTACATTTATAAAGTTAATAATGTTCCTGTTGAGTTTAAAAATGAGTTAACTTCCGAAGAAGTTTTTAGCGTGTTTATCACCTGTGGCGATGCAAAAGGTCAGGTGGATTTCACTGTTGTTGAAAACCCTGTTGATAGGATTGAACTCGAGTTATCAAATCCGATTGTTTTCTACGAAAAAACAGATGGATATACAAATCCATCAGGCAATTACGTTTATCCACTGAGCATTCCTAGAGGCTCTGTTCTAAAAGTGTACAACAAAGACGGATCTGTAGATGAAATTACAGAATTTGACAGAAATACTAATATTAAAATCGTGAATTCTCAGAATGAAGAATCATGGGGTGTAGGTAAACACTACTTTACTCTTTCTTACTATTCCGTTGAAACACAGGTAGAGGCAGAAGTAATGCAGACTCCTGTTAAGTCTGTCATACTCCATTCTGCACCAACGCGTAAGTACTACTATGCTGATGAATACTGGGGTTACACAAACGAATACGGCAGATATGAGTTCTACCCTGAAGATTTAACAGGTTTATCGTTTACTGTTGAATACAAAGATGGTTCTAAGGAAACCTTTACTGACAAAGATATCAATATGGATAACTGTACTATAAATGGAGAAAGGTACAAGGTGAACAGCAGTTATACTATAAGGCCTAACACGGTTGCTGCTTCTTTTACATACAAAGGTTATACTGTTAAATACAACATCGAGGTAATCGAAGGTCCGATAAAGGATATCGAAATTATCTGGGGTCCGGAAAATTGTTTTTACGAAGACAGATACGAACCTGTGCTTGATGGCACTGAAATCAGAGTCACTTATAATGATGGTACTCAAGATGTTATCGTACTTAGTGATGAAAATATTATCTATAGTGGCGATGAGTACGGATATATTTCGTATGCTGTAAAAGCCCGTGACGTGGAAATCGGTATTTTTATAGCGTACAACGAGTATAATGAACCTGGACTTTTAGCTACATGTTTTGATAAATGGTCGGTTTACGACGGACTTTATTACGAGGAAAGCAGAGTTATAGACGATATCACGCTTAAAAAATTTACGCTTGATGGCGATGGTATGGTGTTAGAAGTTACATATGACGACAAAAGCAAAGAAACTCTTACTTATGATACAGTTCAGTTGATTGATGGATATGATGGAAATTTATGTGGTTTTGCAAAAACTGAAAACGGCATCACATACTATGAAATCAAAGAAGTTTTTGAAGATGGTGAGCTTGTTTCATACGAGCTGAACTTACTCGGAGAAACTGTGACTATCCCAAAAGAGGATTTCGAATTTGGAGATGTAGATATGGATAAATCAGTAACTGTTATGGATGCAACACTTGTACAGCGTCACGTAGCAAAACTTGATGAGTTGAGCTGTGTACGACAGGAGCTTGCTGACGTTAATAGTGATGGTAATATCACTGTAATTGATGCCACTATTATCCAGCGATTTGTTGCGAAAATTATTGAAGAGTTTTAATTGCTTTTTCTATAATTTTTTTACATTAAATACTGACTTAGAAAAATTATACACAAAAAGACCACCGTTTTTTTGGTGGTCTTTTTTATTGCGAATATTTGTTAATACTGATATAATTTATGTATACTAAAGTGCTTTAGCACAAAAGGAGGATATAATATGAAGAAATTTAGAAAGGTACTTTCTGTTGTACTTGCGATGGTGATGATTATTTCACTTGTTCCTATGACAGTTGCTAATGCTGCTGAAGGTGCAGGAGAATTACAGCTTAATACTCCTGTTGAGCTTTGTGGTGATGGTACTACTTATGTATTTGAGTTCACACCTGAAAAGGACGGTTGGTATGTGTTCCGTTCTGAAGGTGAAAGCGACCCTTACGCAACTCTTATGAACGATGAGTACGAAGAAATAGACTATGGCGACGACTTCAACGAGTATCAGTTTGCTGTTGTCGAGAAACTATACGCAGGCTATACATATATTCTTGAGGTTAATTCATGGGACGAAGACTTCGAGGAATTCTCAGTTGTTGTAGAAGAGACAATCGGGGCTGAATCTGCAGAAATTATAAAAGAGCCTCATAATACTACTGTTGTTGAAGATTTTGAGTATGAGACACTTGATGCTTCAGGTCTTGAGGTCGAGTTTACTATGTCTGACGGCTCAACTGTTATTTGGTCATACGATGAGAGAAATCCAGTAGGATATGAGTATGTTACTGAATATGAAGCGGATGACGGACAGGGTCATTACTATATTGACGTTATCTGTGGCGATGCGCTTGCTCGTTTCTTCTTCACAACTGTTGAGAATAAAGTAGAATCTATCGAGTATAAGTGTGATGAAACAATTTCTTACTATGAGAATACTCATGGTTATGACGATGTAGAGCTCGGATATTACTTCTATTATTATGATATCCCAAATGATGCACAGGTTGTTCTCCACTATACAGACGGTACTAGTGAGACAGTAGATTTTTACGGTGATATTTACTTTGAAGAATACGATATTCAGGATTTAGAGGCCTGGGAAGTCGGCAAAAACTATGCTTACTTTTCTTACTTAGGTAAAGAGGGCAAAATCCCTGTTGAGATTTTACCTTGTCCTATTGAAAAAGTAACACTTAATTCACTGCCTACAGACGAATACTGCTATGGCGATAGCAGATTTGGCTATATAGATGAATATGATGGCAATTATTACTTATATCCTTATGATATGAGTGGTATCTCTTTAACTGTTGAGTACAAGGACGGGACAACTAAAACTTACACAGAAGAAG
Organism: Ruminococcus sp.; assembly: GCA_045532065.1. Taxonomy (GTDB): domain Bacteria; phylum Bacillota; class Clostridia; order Oscillospirales; family Acutalibacteraceae; genus Ruminococcoides. Next base: position 4,899 of record JAZSFG010000076.1, read on the forward strand.
ATTTCAGTGAATATGGTATTCTCGATGGTTACGAGTATTCTGTTGACTCTATCGTTTGTGATGGATTAGGAACTTATCAGGCAGCTCTTAACTACAAGGGCTATAGCATTCCATACGAAATTAAAGTAATCGAGACTCCTATCGCTGGTATCGAGCTTTCTGACGCTCCTGATTTATACGTTTATGACAGCTACTTCTATCCGATATTCGATGGCGCTACAATCAGACTGACTTTCAAAGATGGCACACAGAAATCGATAGATATCACTGAAGAAAACACATATTATGAGTGTGGTTTCACCGACTTTGAGTATATGTTCACAGATGGTGAATACAATGTATACGCTAACTACAGTTATAATGACGAAGTTGGCGAGTACTATACATTCAGTTGTATGGGCTTTGAGTACGACTATTACGGAATTGAATTTGAAGACCAGTTCTATGTAGATACTATTGATTTTTCTGACGTAACAAATGAAGGATTCAGTGCTGTGGTTACTGATACAGACGGAGTTGTACGTGAATACAATACTGATGATCTTGTCGGTAGTTTCACAACTGAAAATTACTTTGAAGGTTATATAAAGTCAGAAGAGGGTATTCTTTACTACAGCATTATTGAAGAGGAGACAGGTTATTACATCTGGTTTATGGGTAAAAACATCTTTATTCCGCTTGAAGAGCCTGCTGACTATATCCTCGGTGATGTAAACGGTGACTCAGATGTTGCGATTGTTGACGCGACTCTTGTACAGCGTCACGTCGCAAAGCTTGATACACTCGAAGGCTACGCTGCTTTAGCTGCAGATGTAAGTAAAGACGGCAGCATCGCTATCGTTGACGCTACATTTATCCAGCGCTTCGTTGCAAAAATCATAGACGAATTCTAAGAATCTCTGACTAAAATAAGCACCTGTAGGAAACTACGGGTGCTTTATTTTTGTTCTAATTTGTGCTCAGGGTTGATTTTTCTTTTATTTAGTATACAATGGTGGTAGAAACAAAAGAGGTGGATTATGAAAACAGCACTTGTGACAGGAGCGTCACGCGGTATCGGTACAGCGTGTGCGATTGCTCTAGCTAAAAGCGGATATAACATCATTTTAAATTACAATAAAAGCGAAGAAAAAGCGAAAAATCTAGCGCAGATTATAGCAGATAACTATTCTGTTGATGTGCTGATTTACAAGGCTGATGTGAGCGATAAAGCTCAGGTCGATGAGATGGTAAAAGAAGCTCTGTCGCGTTTTGAACGTATCGACGTACTTGTGAATAACGCGGGTATATCGCTTTCTAAATTGTTTACAGATACAACAGTTGATGAGTGGAACAATGTTATAGGAGTAAACTTAAGCTCGGTGTATAACGTTACTCACGCAGTACTCCCTTGTATGATTTCTGCTCACAGAGGTAGTGTTATTAATATAAGCTCAATGTGGGGTCAGGTCGGTGCTTCGTGCGAGGTGGCTTACTCTGCGTCAAAAGCGGGTGTAATAGGACTGACAAAAGCGCTTGCCAAAGAGGTTGCTCCATCAAATGTACGAGTAAACTGTGTCGCTCCGGGCGTGATTATGACCGATATGATGAGTGAATATTCAGAGGACGACCTCGAGCTGATAAAAGAAGAAATCCCGATGTGTCAGTTCGGCACGGCGAAGAATGTTGCTGACGCGGTAGCGTTTTTAGCGAGTGATAAAGCACAGTATATCACGGGGCAGGTGCTTTCTGTAAACGGCGGTATGGTTGTATAAAACTAATTAGTAGATTTAGTTGATATAAATGGAGGGGACATGGGAAAGAGGATTCTCATAACCGGAAAGAACAGCTACATTGGTAGTAAATTCTGTGACTTTACAACTAAATATGGTAATACAGTTGATACTGTTGATATGATTGGTGATGATTGGAAAAACCACGATTTTTCCTGTTACGACGCTGTTGTTCATGTCGCTGCTGTAGTGCATAAAAAAGAGAATAGTGTCTCAAAAGAAGAGTACTTTAAAGTTAACACACAGCTTGCAGTAGAAGTGGCAAAAAAAGCAAAAGACAGCGGTGTATCTCAGCTTTTGTTCTTGAGCACAATGAGTGTTTACGGAGTATTAAATGGGGTTATCAGCAAAGATACCGAACTTAAGCCGTTTAATGAATACGGAAAATCAAAACTCGCTGCTGAAAAAGAGATTTCTGCTTTTGAAGACGATAACTTCTCAGTTGTGATAGTCAGACCGCCTATGGTTTACGGAAAGGGATGCAAAGGTAACTACATGTCACTTGCGAAATTCGCAAAGAAGCTTCCGTTTTTTCCGTTGTACAAGTCGCAGCGCAGTATGATTTATATCGATAATCTGTGTTCCTTTTTACACAAAGCGATTGACGAAAATCTGAGTGGAGTTTTCTGTCCACAGGACGAGGAATATGTTAATACTTCGCTTATGGTAGAGGAAGTAGCCCGAGCAAACGGCAGAAATATCAAGTTGACTAAAATTTTCAATCCGTTTATCACACTCGCTTTGAAGATGAAAATAAATATTGCGTGCAAGGTTTTTGGTTCGCTGATTTACGAAAAGGATCTGTGTCCGGAATTTGAAAAAGTGGATTTCAAAACCGCAATAAAACACACGGAAGAATAAAAATTCCGATAATAAAGAGTTACACTTTTATTAAGTATTCAAACGGCGAATTTTTGTAAAGTGAGAAAGCGTATGAATAAAAAATCTATCGGGCTGATAATCAGCGCACTTTGTCTTGTTGCTCTTTTGTGTGTTGTGCTTTTTTCAGGCTTGCTAGGCAAGAACAACGACGACATTAACGGCTTGAAAAACAAGGACAATGTAGTAGGCACTGAAAAAACAGAGCTTAAAGTCGAGCCTAAAACTTCATATATGATTGAGGGTATAAAAGCACTCCCGCAGACTGATTTAAAAGCAGGTTGCGAGGTGTATGCGTGTACAGTTTTGCTTCAGTATCTCGGGTTTGACATCGACGAGTTCGAGTTTTCCGACAATTATCTTATTTCACGACCTATCACATACGACGAGCAGTTTCAACGATACGGTCCTGATATGAACAGCGCGTACGCAGGAGATGTGTATACGATTTACGGATATGGTGTGTATTCACCAGCTATGGCGAAAAGCATGAACAACTACCTGCATACAACAGGTACGGATATGCAGGCTATCGCGCTTAAGAACTACACGCTCGACCGCTTGTGCCAGAAATATATCGTAAACGATATTCCTGTTATGATATGGGCTACTACATATATGCACGAGCCGTATGTTAAGGCAAGTTGGATTGTAAATTACGTCGACGAGAATTCTGACAAACAGATTGGTGATACCGAAGAGTGGTTGCAAAACGAGCACTGTCTCACGCTGATGGGGTTTGACGAAGAAAACTACTATTTTTGCGATTCTGTTTCTGGTGATATAACCGCATACGAAAAAGAAATTTCACAGCAAAGATACGTTGAACTCGGCGCACAGGCTATAGTTGTAAAATAAAAGAAAAGGCACAGAGTAAACCTCTGTGCCTTTAGTTTTGGTTATTTTATTTTTTCAGCACCTTAACAATCTCGCCAACGAAAACACGGTGGTAGTCATTGTTTTCGTAGTTAGAAAGTAGTGTCTTGTCAATAAAGCAATCTTCAGTCATATCCTGAATGAAGAGCTTTTTGCATACGATAACTGTGTTTGCTTCTTCGAAATACGGTGCGTTTTCTGAGAAAATTGGTGTTAAATTACACTCTTTAGCTTTATCAACATCGCGACCTGAGTACTTACCACAGTACGCAAGAGCGTTGCGATAGCTCTCGTCAAAGAATGAACATGAGAAGTAATCGCTGTCGTTCATAAACTCGAAAGTGAAACGCTGAGGACGAACAAAAGCGAACACTACGTTTTTGTTCCACAATACACCGAGTCCGCCCCATGAAGCGGTCATTGTGTTGTACTTGTTCTCATCACCTGCAGTAAGGAGCATCCAGTCCTTGCCGATCATTTCGAAAGCGGTTTTTTCTAAATTGTTAGGTGTGATTTCACGCATGGTAACCTCCGAAAATTAAATAGTAACTTCTTGCTTATTAGTCTTTTTTATAGCGTGCAAAATCTTGATGATAACAGGGCTTAAAAGCATATTTACGCCGAGCTCAACAAGGAAGTTGATACCTGTGAGACCAAAAATTATGTAGTAGAGCAAATCGCTTCCGCCAGCCCATGCTACTAAGATGTCTTTGAAGAAAAGTGCGAGACCTGCGATGAAAATACCTGTGTTGACTACTGGAGCGATAAAACCCGCAACGATAGTAGCAACAATAGAGTTTTTCTTCGCGATAAGGCGATACAGAAGTCCGCTTACGTAACCTGCGCACACGCCTTTTACCATACAAACGAGTATGCATAAAAACGGATTTGCGTTCCATACCATAGCACCGCCGATGTCTGCGCCGATAGCGCACATAACGAGTACCACAACGCTGAATACTCCGCCCAAGAATGCTCCTGCCTTTTCGTCGAATAAAGCGGAGCCGATGATAATCGGAATGAGTGCAAGTGTGATAGGGAACGGCTTTGTCGGAAAGTAAGTTGTGATTACCTGAAGTACGATGATGATAGCGCTCAAAATACCCAGACTTACCAGCCTTAATGTTTTTGCTTTTGTTTTAACCATTTATATTACCTCCTGCTGCCTCTCTTTTTTAAAAAAGATGAAGCGCAAATTTTGACAACTTAAATGTTTTGATATTCAGTTTTATATCTTATTTGTTTTTATCGTAAATAATGCGTAAACCTTCTAAAATAAGGTCATCTTTAAGTGTTATTTCGTGGCTACAGCTGTTGACGATCATCGGAGCGATACCGCCTGTCGCTATAACAGAGCATTTTTCACCGATTTCTTCTTCGATTTTGCTTATCATACCGTCAATCATACACGCTGTGCCGATTACTACACCAGAGCGGATAGAGTCGTCGGTATTTTTACCGATGACGTTTTGTGGAGCATTTAAAGCAATAGACGGAATCAGCGCACCGTGAGCAGTGAGTGCATCAAGTGAAATTGACACACCCGGAGCGATAGAGCCGCCAAGCATACGCTTTTGTTTATCTATAACAAACATCGCGGTAGCAGTGCCCATAGAAATTACGACACACGGAAGAGGAGCCATAGACTGTGCCGCAGCACACGCAACAACGAGGTCAGCACCTAAAGTAGCAGGGTCGTCAATCTGAATATTTACACCTGTTTTGATTCCCGGACCTACAACAAGTGCGTCAATACCCGTAACACTTTTAACAGCGGCTGCAAGACGCTTTGTGATACGCGGTACAACCGAGCAAATAATACAACTGTCGATAGCAAAACAGTCGACTGAATACACCTGAAAAAGAGTGTAAAGTTCTACTGCGAATTCGTCAGCAGTTTTGTGGCTGTCGGTAGAGAGCTTAATAATTCTGTGAAGTTCTTTACCGTCATATACACCGAATTTTATGTTGGAGTTTCCGACATCAATTGTAAGTAGCATTTGCGTCTTTCCTTTCGCGATTTGTATAATTATACAATTTTTATCCCATTATTTCAATATAATTTAAACTTTATTTTTTGTTCTATTTTTCAAAAATGAAAAATACGTCGAAAAATGTGTGATAATATATATATGAACTATGTAAAGTTATCTTTTGAGGAGGTCGTTTGATGAACTGCGCTGACACAAATCAGATGAAAATTCTTGCTACAAAAGCGAGAAGAGGTGCTATTGTTGGCACATTTAACGCTAAATCGGGTCACCCGGGCGGCTCGTTATCTGCTGCTGACATTTTCACTTATCTCTATTTTAAAGAGATGAATGTTGACCCTAAGAACCCACAGTGGGCTGACAGAGACCGTTTTGTACTTTCTAAAGGTCACTGCTGTCCTAGCCTTTACGCTGTACTTGCTTTAAAGGGCTTTTTCGATATGAGCGAGCTCGAGAGCTTAAGACACGTAGGCGCTATGCTTCAGGGTCACCCTGATATGAAAGGTACACCTGGTATCGATATGAGCACAGGTTCACTCGGACAGGGCATTTCTGCTGCATGCGGTATGGCTCTGTGCGCTAAGATTGACAATAAAGATTTCAGAGTATATACAGTACTCGGCGACGGCGAGTGCGAAGAAGGCGAAGTTTGGGAAGCTGCTATGTTTGCTACTCACAAGGGTCTTGATAACCTCGTTGTTATCGTTGACTGCAACGGCCTTCAGATTGACGGCTCTACCGCTCAGGTTGGCGGTGTTGAGCCTCTCGACACTAAATTTGAGAGCTTCGGCTTTAACGTAATTAAAATCGATGGTCACAACTTCGACGAAATCGAGGCTGCTCTTAACAATGCTAGAGAGACAAAGGGCAGACCTACTGCTATTATCGCTAAGACTGTTAAGGGTAAGGGCGTATCATTCATGGAGAACCAGGTCGGCTGGCACGGTAAAGCTCCGAACGCTGAGGAATACGAAATTGCACTCAAAGAGCTTGACGCTCAGCTTAAGGAATTGGAGGGTTAAGTTATGGCACAAGTAGTTACTAAAGCAACCAGAGAGAGTTTTGGCGAAGCACTCTGCGAACTCGCTAAAACTAACGAAAACATTGTCGTTTTAGACGCTGACCTTGCTGCTGCGACTAAAACCTCTATCTTCGAGAAGAGCTTTCCTGAGAGATTCCGTAACTGCGGTATCGCTGAGGGCAATATGATTGGTGTTGCTGCAGGTCTTGCTGCTTGCGGTAAAGTTCCGGTTGCTGCATCTTTCGCTATGTTTGCTACAGGCAGAGCTTTCGAACAGATCAGAAACTCTGTTGCATATCCTGAATTAAACGTTAAGATTGCAGGTTCACACGCCGGTATCTCCACAGGTGAAGACGGCGCAACTCACCAGTGCTTAGAAGACATCGGTATTATGCGTACTATCCCTGGTATGACAATCTTAAACCCTGCTGACCACTACGAGATGATTGAGGCTACTAAGGCTGCTATTGAGCACCAGGGCCCTGTCTACATCCGTTTAGGCAGACTTGCTATTCCGTCATTCAACGACCCTGAAAACTACAGCTTTGAGCTTGGTAAGGGTATCACAATGCACGAGGGCGACGATATCACAGTTATCGCTACAGGTCTTCCTGTGAATGAGGCTAGAAAGGCAGCAGAAAACCTCGAGAAAGAGGGCATTAACGTTCGTCTTATCAACATTCACACTATCAAGCCTATTGATAGAGATATTATCAT
>JAZSFG010000055.1:0-1964 GCA_045532065.1 Ruminococcus sp.
TGTCAAATGTAAATATCAACTTTGTTAAATAAGAAAGACCACCATATTGCGGTGGTCTTTTCTTTATTCGTCTTCTGATTCTTTTTCTTTAGGAATAAGGTCGTAAACCTCAGCTACCTTGTCACGCTGCCAAAGCATCGGAGTTACTCGCAGTGAATAACCATAACCGTTATCACACGCCCAGTCAAACGGCTTAGCTTGTGGTAAGCCATAAACAGCGAGTAAAGTCATAATAATTCCGCCGTGAGTAACGATAACGCAGTCAGTAGTACCTGTTTTAATAAGACCGTTCACGATATTTTCAAACATAAGGCAGATTCGACGAGTAAAATCGGCGTTGCTCTCTCCTTTTGGAGGCTTCACGTCAGTATCGCCTGCAAGCCACTTTGAAAAATCAGGGTCGTCTGCTAACTCATCGGCAGACTTTCCCTCCCACTCACCGAAATTACATTCAGTAAGCTCGTTAATAACAATAGGCTCAAGATGGCTATAGAGCACCTCGCAGGTTTGCTTACATCTTTTCAGAGGGCTTGTAAATACAACAGAGCCGTACGGATAGTTCATATTATGGTCAAGGAGTTTAAGCTGGCGTTTACCTTCGTCTGAAAGCGGTACATCTGTAGTACCGATATAAACACCGTTTAATGTATCTTCAATTGCACCGTGACGGATAAAATGTATTCTATAAGATTTCATAATGCCTCCGACTTTACAAATTGTAATATTTATATTATACTAATTGTATAAAACTTAAGGTGGAATATGTATGAGTAAGGATTTCAGCAGAATAATAAAGTTACTGAGAAAAGAAAAGAAGTTGAGCCAGAAGCAGGTTTCAACAGACTTAAACATCTCTCAATCACTTCTGTCTCACTACGAAAAAGGAATCAGAGAATGTAGTTTAGAAAATCTCGCTAAATTTGCAGAATATTACGGAGTGTCTACTGACTACCTTTTAGGTAGAACTCCGCAGAGATACAACGAAGTGGCTGATGTTAGCGATGATATGTCAAAAAACAAGCGTGATACTGTATCTATGCTCGTAAACAAAAGGCTTATCCAAAACACACAGGATGTACTGTACGACTACCTTATGAAAATCGGCAGCAGAAAGCTGTCAAACTATGTATCAAACTACCTGATGTTAGCTACATATAATATGTTAAGAGAGATTTACTCAGCAAACGAAGAGAATCCACAGGATATGTTCGCAGTACACAAAGATGTATACAGCGGGTTTTCAACAGCAGCTATGCAAGTACTATCAACAAGAATATCATGTGCTACAGACAAAGCGTGTGTGTCTGATTTTATTAAACAAAGTGCAACTCTTGAAATCTCACCGGATATTCTAGCAAGCGAATATCCTCACACAGCAAGCTCGGTTTTCAATCTCATCCAACACGCTGAAATCAATATGAAATTCAAAAAGTGATAATATATAAGTACAGGTGGGCACAGCCCACCTGTTTTGTTTATTATTCAGTTATTTCCTGACCTTTACTTACTCTTAAAGTAATCTCAGAGCCTGCTTCAAGTGTGTCTCCTGCTTTGTGGTTAACATAGCCTAGAACAGTTCCAGAAGCGGCAGTGCTGTACTCAGCCTCCTGAAGTACGATAAAACCTTCGTCAATAAGAAGCTGTGAAGCTGTATCGAGAGATTTGTTCTCAACATCAGGGAGTTTTCTCATCTCAGGACCTTTACTAAGCACAAGGTAAAGAAGTGATGAATCGGTTTTTATAGGTTCACCAGGAAGTGGAGTCTGTGAAATTACAGTTCCTTCAGGAATAGTGTCGCTGTATTCGCCGTCAGCAGAAATTTTAAGAGTAATATTTCCGTTCTGTTCTACAACAGCAACGACTTCGTCGTATGTTTTTCCTACGTAGTTATCAACAACAGGACCTGTCCAATCTTCGGTTGGAGCAACAGCTGTAGGAGCAACAGTTTCGTCTTCAAATAACCC
>JAZSFG010000134.1:0-14236 GCA_045532065.1 Ruminococcus sp.
ATTCGTATCCTGCCTGGTGACAAGGTTACCGTTGAGATGTCACCGTATGACTTAACACGCGGCAGAATCACATGGAGATCCAAGTAATCTCAAAAAACTATTTTATTACTAAGGGAAAGGAATGATTAAATAATGAAAGTCAGACCTTCAGTAAAGAAAATTTGTGAAAAGTGCAAGGTTATCAAGAGAAAAGGTAAAGTAATGGTAATCTGCGAGAACCCTAAGCACAAACAGCGTCAGGGCTAATTATTACACAAAAATATTTACATTCGACAAAAGTCGGAGTCACATTGATTTAAAATTTAAATGGAGGTGCAATTAAATGGCTCGTATAGCAGGTGTAGACTTACCAAGAGATAAGAGAATCGAAATCGGTCTCACATACATCTATGGTATCGGTAGAAAAACTGCAACAGACATTATTGCTGCAACTGGTGTAAATCCTGACACTCGTGTCAGAGATCTCACAGAAGAAGATGTTTCTAAATTAAGAGAATATATTGACCGTAACTGTCGCGTTGAGGGTGACCTCAGAAGAGATGTAGCTTTTGATATCAAAAGACTTATCGAAATCGGCAGCTACCGTGGTGTTCGTCACAGAAAGAACCTGCCTGTAAGAGGTCAGCGTTCTAAGACAAACGCTCGTACCCGTAAAGGCCCACGTAAGACAATGGCCAACAAGAAGAAGTAAGGGAGGGCACAGTAAATGGCAGTTAAAACAGCAAAGAAGGCTGTACGTCGCCGCCGCGAGAGAAAAAATATCGAAAAAGGCAGCGCACATATTCAGTCAACATTTAACAACACAATCGTTACTATTTCTGATACACAGGGTAATGCGATTTCTTGGGCAAGTGCCGGCGAACTCGGATTCAGAGGTTCAAGAAAGTCTACTCCTTTCGCTGCTCAGTCAGCAGCAGAAACAGCAGCTAAGGCTGCTATGGAGCACGGCCTCAAGTCAGTAGAAGTTTTCGTTAAGGGTCCTGGTCAGGGCCGTGAGGCAGCTATCAGAGCATTACAGACAGCAGGTCTTGAAGTAACAATGATCAAAGACGTTACTCCAATTCCTCACAACGGATGTCGTCCTCCAAAGAGAAGACGTGTCTAAAGAATCAGGAGGTATAACACATGGCTAGATATACAGGAGCTGTATGCAGACAGTGCCGTAGAGAGGGCAAAAAGCTCTTCTTAAAAGGCGAGAGATGCTATTCAGACAAGTGTGCAATCGCACGCAGAGCTTACGCACCTGGTCAGCACGGTCAGGGTCGTAAGAAGAGCTCAGAGTACGGTCTTCAGCTTAGAGCTAAGCAGATGACAAAGCGTTACTATGGCGTACTCGAGAGCCAGTTCAGAAAGTACTATGGCTTAGCAGAAAAGAGAGAGGGTAAGACTGGTGAAGCTTTACTCGCAATCTTAGAGAGCCGTCTTGATAACACAGTTTACAGACTCGGTTGGGCTTCTTCACACGCTGAAGCAAGACAGCTCGTTTCTCACGGTCACTTCACAGTAAACGGCAAGAGAGTTAACATCCCATCATACTTAACTAAGCCAGGCGAAGTTATCGCTATCTGTGAGAACAGCCGTTCAAACGAAAAATTCAAGGCTCTTATGGAAGCTAACGCTTCTAAGCCTGTTCCAAAATATCTCGAAATTGCACAGGGTGCATTCGAGGGTAAGGTTGTTGCTATTGCACAGCGTGACGAAATCGACCTCGACGTCGACGAAACCCTCATCGTTGAGTTGTACTCTAAGTAATCCTTCCCTTGATCGTAAGATCAGACCAAAACTTTCAGTTGTATACTGTTAAAGATTATAGGAGGAATTGACTAATGATAGAGATAGAAAAGCCAAGAATCGAAACTGAAGAGTTATCAGCAGACGGTAAATACGGCAGATTTGTCGTTGAGCCACTTGAGAGAGGCTTTGGTAACACATTAGGCAACAGCTTAAGACGTGTACTTCTTTCTTCTCTCGAAGGCGTAGCTGTTACATCTATCAAGATTGACGGCGTTCTTCACGAGTTTTCTACAATTCCAGGCGTTAAAGAAGACGTTACTGAGATTGTACTTAACATGAAGAGCCTGGTTGCTAAACTCCACAGCAACGGTCCTAAGGTTGTTGAAATCTCTGCAGAAGGCCCATGCGAGGTTACTGCTGAGAACATCAAATGTGACAGCGAGGTTGAAATCTTAAACCCTGAGCTTCACATCGCAACTTTAGGTGAAGATTCTAAATTAAATATGGAGATCACTTTAGACAAAGGCAGAGGTTATATCCCTGCTGAGCGTAACAAGGCTCTTATGGCTAACGACGTTATCGGCGTTTTACCTGTAGACTCTATTTACACTCCTGTTCTTAAGGTGAACTACACAGTAGATAACACTCGTGTAGGTCAGATTACTGACTACGATAAGCTCACACTTTCAGTGTGGACAAATGGTGTTATCAACGCTCAGGAAGCAGTTTCACTTGCTGCAAAAGTTCTTACATCACACCTTAACCTCTTCGTTGACCTCTCTGACAGAGGCTATAACACAGAGATTATGGTTGAGAAGGACGACAAGGGCAAGGAGAAAGTTCTCGAGATGACTATCGAAGAACTCGATCTCTCAGTTCGTTCATTCAACTGCTTAAAGCGTGCAGGCATCAACACAGTAGAAGACCTCATTTCTAAGTCTGAAGAAGATATGATGAAGGTCAGAAACTTAGGTAGAAAGTCACTTGAAGAGGTTGTTTACAAGCTCTCAACTTTAGGCTTCAGCCTGCGTAAAGAAGACGAATAACTTTTATATAACTCTTACAAAACCGTAAAGGAGTGAATTAAAATGCCAGGTACAAGAAAATTAGGCAGAGCAACAGACGCTAGAATGGCTATGCTCAGAGCGCTCGTTACTTATCTGCTTGAGAACGGCAAAATCGAAACAACTGTTACTCGTGCAAAGGAAGTTTCTTCCCTCGCAGAGAAAATGATTACTATCGCTAAGACAGAGACTCTCGCTAACAAGCGTAACGTTATGGCTTTCATCACTAAGGAAGACGTAGCTACAAAGCTTTTCAAAGAGATCGCTCCAAAGTATGCTGACAGAAACGGCGGTTACACACGTATCACAAAGATCGGTCCTCGTCGTGGTGACGCAGCAGAGATGGCTATCATCGAGCTTATCTAATCTAAGCGTATAAAATCAAAGCACCTAAGCTAAGCTTAGGTGCTTTTTATTTGTTTAGCTATTTCAAAATATTTTTAAATAGCTATTGACATCTATGTTTTTATGATATATAATCTATTTAAAGAAAATTTGAAATAGGTGATCACTATAGCAGTATCAAAGATTCTTTCTGCACTTTCTGACGATACACGAAGAAGAGTGCTTGAGATTTTAAAAAGAGGTAAAATTAGCTCGGGCGATTTAGCAAAAGAGCTTGATATGACACCGCAGGCATTGTCGTATCATCTCTCTAAGCTGAAAAAAGCTGATCTGATTTACGAAACAAAACACAAAAACTTTATCTACTATGAACTGAATTTGACAGTACTTGATGAAGCAGTGATGTGGATAATGAATCTACGAGGAGATAACAATGACTAAAACTAAGGAAACAATATTTAAAATACTTACCCGTTTACCATTAACTGTGACATTGCTAGCGTTTTTCTTTATGCCAGATACAGTGCCGGTGCATTTTAACGCAAATAATCAGGTTGACAGGTGGGGTAGTAAGTATGAATTGCTGATATTGCCTGCTGTTATTCTGGCTATCGGAATTGTGTTTATGTTCATAGCAAGGCGCTTGAAAACAAAAGAAGGAAACGGCAACAATAATTATAATGTTTTCATAACTGCAAGCCTTATAATATTAGCGATTTTTAATGTGCTGACATATTTCACTTTGTACATCGCATTTATAGGTCTTCAGGACTTGGACGCATCAAAGGTTGATTTATTCAGTCTGATAACACTTCTCTTCGGTTTTGCATTTATTGTTATCGGAAATGTGATGCCAAAAGTAAAAATGAATTCTATACTTGGATTACGCACAAAATGGAGTATGAGTAGTGAAGAGGCATGGAAAAAGAGTCAGCATTTTTCCGGATATTCAGCGATAATCACAGGATTGATTATGATAGTACTGAGCTTTGTGCTGAATGGTTCTGTGTGTATATTTGCAATGCTGATGTTACTTCTGGTGATGGTGATAGTAGACACAGTTTACTCATATTTGGCAAGTAAATAAAGTAAAGCACCTAACTTAGGACCCCCAAGCTTAGGTGCTTTTTTATTTTAGTGTGTCTTCAATTTTATCTTCAACATCTTCGTGTACAATTCTCTTGAAAATAATGAAGAAACGTTTAGTAGTTTTAATAAAACCTCGTCTAAATCCGATGTTCTTAAAATACATAGCGGTTCTGTCTCCGGAATCATATCCCAGTTCTGAAATCTCGCCGTCGAAAATCAGCCTGTCCGATAACTCTTTGTTAAGAGCTTTTATACTTTTACAGTTAGTGCCGAGTACAGCGTTAGCAAATCCGAGACAGGTGTACGCGCCTTTAACTTTGACCTGTAGTCCGAGTGGGGTAGCAAGTGCATCGAAGTAGTTATAAATAAGACCTGAGTTAGGGTTATCGGCGTCCCTGAAAAGTTCTAAAAGAGCGTTGTACTTTTTTTCGTCAATATCTAAGCAAAAAAGCCGTACCTTACTGCTTTTACCTCTGTACATATAGCGTTCAATTGTTTCATTAACAAAACCACCGTACAGAGGAGCGTCGTTTACGATTCGACCAAACGAGACAAAGTTTTTTAGGTCTTTGTCAATAGAAAGCGATACGTGGTTGTACTCGTAACGAGTAAAAAAACGGATGAAGTTTCCCATCTTAGTGTTAGTACTTGAAATCATAACATATAGCTTTTTTGTGTCACTCACGATATCGCCCCCTTTTTATTAATTATATTAAACCATAAACTTTTATAAAAATCATTAATAAATTGCAAACAAAAAGCCACCTTGTTACAGGTGGCTTAAAATTTTTATTAGTTTTCGCTGTAGATAACAGTTACATCAGGGTGGAGCTGTAAGAGAGAAGCAGGAACCATAGGGTCGATAGGACCGAAGAAAGACTTCTCTACGATTTCCTTCTTAGCTTCGCCGTTAGCAACGAGCAGGATTTTCTTAGCCTGCATAATTGACATCATACCCATTGTAATAGCTGTTTTTGGAACATCGTCGATGCTCTCGAAGAATCTAGCGTTAGCTTCGATTGTAGACTCGTCGAGTACAACTTCGTGAGTAGGACCAACAAAGTACTTGTCAGGCTCGTTGAAGCCGATATGACCGTCTAAACCGATACCTAAAAGCTGGATGTCTGTACCGCCAAGCTCTTTAATCATCTTGTCGTATGCTTCGCCTTCAGCCTTTAAGTCTTCAGCACAACCATTTGGTACAAAAGTCTTAGCTTTGTCGATGTTGACGTGGTTAAAGAGGTTGTCGTTCATGAAATAACGGTAACTCTGGTCGTTTGTTCCGTCTAAGCCAACATACTCATCAAGGTTAACAGAAGTAACTTCTGAAAAATCGATTTTACCGGATTTGTTGTCCTCGATAAGTCTTTTGTAAGTGCCGACAGGGGAAGAACCTGTAGCAAGACCTAAAACACAGTTTGGCTTGTTGATGATAACAGCAGCGATAATGTCAGCAGCCTTGTTAGAAAGCTCTTCGTAAGTTTTTACTTTGATAAATCTCATATAAATTATCCTTTCTTTTAAAGAAATAGGTTTTGAACATTTTTTACTGTTAGATTATATACCCAAAAAAGTCATTTGTAAAGAAAAAATGTCTTGTATTACGCTGTGAAAAAACAACTAATTTAAGTATATGTTTTTTTACACAGAATATATTACACCCAGAAAAAGCATTTTTCAAGAAACAAAAATGTTATATTTTGGTAAAATATAAGCGGAAGATATTTATAATAAAGAATAATACCGAGTTTGTTATGAAAAAAGCCACCTGATATATGACAGATGGCTAAAAATCACTTTATTAAATCAGCAAAGAGATTAATGTTATCGTAAACAGGCTTTAATTCACCGCTCTGTTCTTTTTTGATAACTTCGACAATGCGGTCGTTAATCGGTGTTTTGATGCCGTATCTCTTACCCCATTCGCATACTACTCCATTGATAGCTTCGATTTCGCATGGTTTACCTTTTTTGATATCCTGAAGCATAGAAGGCTCGATTAAAGCGTGCTTTTTCATCGCGATAGGGATGAGGAGGGTGCTGATTGCACGCTTAAGAGCTGTTTTGTAGTAGAACAGCTTAGTGATATCTTTTCCCTGAACAGGGGCGAATATCGCACCCGCAGCGCGTCCGACGTCGATAACCTCTTTGATACAACGGATAGCAAGTTTCTTTGTTTCTTTGTTGTTTGCTACATCTCCGAAAGTACCGCCGATAACTGTTCCCAAACCCGAGAAGGTCGCGTTAATCAGAAGCTTTGACCAACGTGCACCGATGAGGTTATCCTCTTCGTGTACAGGACACATAAGCTCTAAAAGGTCTTTTACTGTTTTGAACTGTTCATCTGTGATACCCTTCATCTTACCCATGTGGAAGTACAGCGACTGTGGGTCACTTGTAAGTTCGCACACGCCAGGTGATTTGAGAGTAGCTCCCCATTCAACAGTACATCCCATAGTGCGGTTTTCACCGACGATTTCTGCGATAATCGGCTCAGGCAAGCCGTTCTGTAATGTTACGATAACTCCATCATCAGCTAAATAGTCACGAAGAAAAGTAACAACTTCGCGGTTAAAAAGCTGTTTTGTCATAAGCAGAATAACGTCGTATTTGCCTTCCATGTGGTCAGGCAGAATAGCTTTAACAGGGACGTTAAGCTCTACACTTCCTGTGATTGTTGCGCCGTTTTCATTTAGAGCGTCAACGTGTGCGCGGTTACGGTTGATAAGGTCGATATCGACCCCGTTTTTTGTGATATAAGCGCCGAGCACTGTACCGAGTGAACCTGCGCCGTATATAGCATATCTTTTCATAAAATTACCCCTCAATTTGCAGAAAATATCATATTCCAAACCTTGCGAATTATACCATAAAAGAATTAAAAAAGGAAGAAACAGTTAGGTAACCTATAAAATTTATCGAAAAACAATAAAAATATATTGACTTTCAGTATCATTGGTGCTATTTTAAAGGTAGAAAATACTTTTCGGAGGATGTTATGCTGAAAATTTCTACAAAACGCTCGACTAATCTTTCTTTAGTAATCGCATTTCTTTTTCTTGCACTCTGTGTTGCTGCGGTGTTCTTTATGCCTACTGTTATAAATATGTTGATTGACACTCCTGATAACATTGGAAACAGAGGTTCTATTACAAGCGGTGGAAGAATTTTTGTACATATTGTGTCGTACTTTTTGTACGCTTTCATCGTTTCTGCAGACATTTTTTCGATACTTCTGCTTTTGCGTATTAAAAAAGGTCTTATTTTCACAAAAGAAAGTGTCGCTTTCATCCGCTATGTTGCGTGGAGCTGTTTTGGTATCTGTCTAGCTTTTGCGTTACTCGGTATTTACTTCCAGCTTGCGCTGATTATGTCGTTTATCACATTGTTTTTGTGTTTATGCCTGCGTGTTGTTAAGAATGTTATCGACGAAGCGACAGAGATTAAAGACGAAAATGACCTTACTGTGTAGGTGATAGTATGATTGTAATTAACCTTGATGTAATGATGGCAAAGCGTAAAATGTCGCTGAATGAGCTTAGTGAAAAAGTTGGCATAACGCTCGCTAATCTATCGATTTTGAAAAATAATAAAGCAAAAGCAATCCGATTTTCAACTCTCGACGCTATATGCAAAGCGCTTGATTGCAAAGTCGAAGATATTATCGCGTATGAAGAGGACTGAATTTACCGATTAGTAGAGGTGAATGGATATGAAAAAGTATTTGAAACCACTATTATGGATTTGTGCAATTCTTTTTGTTTGCGTTTTATTAATTCCTGTATTTGACGATGAAGAGTATGTTTACTCCATAGACCATGACACATACATTTATCGCGATGATGTTATGGTTACTTTGTTTGAAGGTCAGGATACATTAGAAATAGATGTTGACCCTTCACGTAGAAAAGAAAACTGGAGATGGTTACTAGAGGGTAGCATTAAGAGATTCGCTTATTCAGATGGTGTATTGATTATTGAATATCACGATAAATGGTACACATTCGATGTCAAAAACTATGAGCCTGAGAATATGTATTTCGACTTGAAAGAATACGAAACTGTAGAAGAACTTAAAGAAATATACCCTGATTTAGAATCATTCAAGTGGAAATATGTGCGTTATGAGCGCACAGAAAATGGTATTATAGTAAATGGTGGATATAGAGAGTATAAGGACACAACACTTTGTTACAAAGATTTCATTCCTGAATATGAAAATATTGGTGAATCAAAGACTGTAGAATGATTTAGTATCAAAATTTGTTTAAAGGATATTTCAAGTATGAAAAATATTGAGAAGAGCAAAAGAGTAATAAGTGTGTGGCAGGTAGTAAGTGTCGTATTACTTTTTACAACTCTTTTACTGACAGCTTTGATGATGGTACTTGGTGTACTCGATAACCTTTTCGGGCTATTTTCGTACGGTACGTTTATGTTCACTCTTTTCGAAAGATTTATAGTACCTTCTAGTTTTATATCTTTCTGGTTACCGATGCTTTTTGTGAGTTTTGCGCCCGAGTATATCGGGTTTAATATCACAGTAGCAGTATTAAGTGTGCTGATTTTATCAGCTTTAGGATATTTCACACTGAAAATCTTTAAGGAGAAAGCGAAAACAGTATTAAGACTCTGGCTTTTTGTTATGATTTTTGAGTCAGTTATATCGTTTTTCCTGATGTTTACAGATATCTTTTGTGTCATTGTTTTTACTTTACGTGCACTGACAGTTTTATCACTGTTAATGTCACTTAAGTTTATAGATTCGCACTACGAATACTATGATTATTAGCGTTTAAGGAGGTCTATTATGGATACAAATAACGCACCTTTTACAAAACCTGAAAACTACGAAAATATGGCGGTTAATCCGTACGCATCGGGGAATAATTCTTACCCTGCAACATCTAAAAAACCACCACGTGAATTCAGTGTTAAAGAAACAATATTTGCGTGGATTTCGTTTGTGCTTGCGTACCTTTTCTGTCTGTCAATTCCGATTGCAGACAACCCGCTCGGCGCACTTGTGGTAATCGTTCTGATGTTTGTGGGTACTGCGTGTGCAGTACTTATTAAAGGTAAAAAGCTACAAGTTATGCCTGTTTTAGTGGCTATTTCCGCTTTAGCTGTTTCTGCTTGTCTGATTGTAACCGCGAATTCATTTTTACATTTCTTCGCGTTTACATATTCTTTGGCTGCTTACTGCTATTTTCTTTATGCTATTTCAAGCGATAACGTATTTCGCTTTAGAGACAGCATTGTTATCGACTTTTTCAAAGCGATAATCATCCTGCCTTTCTGTTCGTTCCCTGCGATGTTCAAGGCGATGTTCTCGGGAAAGAAAAACAGAAGCGGTAAAATAATCCTGAAGATTTTAATCGGTGTCGGTGTTGCATTCATCCCATGTGTTATTATTTTAGCTTTGCTTTCTTACGACAGCAGTTTTACTGAATTACTAAAGAAAGTTTTCGACTTTGAAGCTGAGGATATTTTCACACATGTTGTAAGTTTTATGTTTGGTTTTCCTGTCGGCGCCTATATTTACGGCTTGTTCATTTCGTCGTCAGATAATAAATGCAAAGATGTGATGACCGCTGATTCGTGCAAAAAGATATTACCTAAAATCCGTATCGCACCTGTTATTACCGTGCTCACAGCAGTAGTGCCGATTTTAGCTATTTATGTATTCTTCTTTGTGTCACAGTGGCAGTATTATATCTCAGGCTTTACAGGTGTTCTGCCGAAAAATTTCAGCCACGCTGAATATGCAAGAGAGGGATTTTTCCAGCTTTGCACAGTATCTGTGATTAACCTGCTTATTTTGGTGGCTGTTTCAATTTTATTAAAGCGAAAAGAGAATAAACCGTCTGTTCTTCTGAAGATTTTATCTGTTGTATTTTCACTTTTCACACTCGTTTTAATCAGCACAGCAATCGCAAAAATGGTGATGTACATCGAGCAGTACGGTTTGACTCCAAAGCGTGTTTACGCGTCGTGGTTTATGATTGTTTTAGCTATTGTATTCCTGCTGATTGTATTAAAGCAGTTTATAAAAAAGCTTAAGCTCATCGTGATTTCACTCACAATTTTAGTTGTTATGTTTGCAGCACTTTCACTTTCCGGCGTTGACACATTTATCGCTCACTATAATGTCGAGAGATACTTCGACAAAACGCTCGACACAGTAGACATCGACGCGATGGAAGATTTAGGTGACGCGGCTATTCCACAGCTTGTGCGACTCGCTTCTATCTTAGACGAGAAAAACGACACAGATATAATGGAAGTTAAGTACGATTACAAGTACGAATATGTAGATGAATATGAGTATGAAGATGATAAGCCTAGTGATTACGAAATTATGTACTATAAACTTGCTATGTGTCTGCAGGACAGAGTGTACCATATTGACGGCACTTACGAAAAATCTGACCCTACAATCTGGGAGTTCAACCTTCCTAGATATAAAGCTGAAACAGCACTTATCGACGCAGGATATGTCCAGTTTGAGGAAGAATAAAAATATTAGTTTACAAAATTTAAGCTCTGTGATAATATGAATACAGATACTTTGTCATATTTAGTATCAATTCATAAAACGGAGGAAATATAATGAAAAAAATTGCTAAAATTCTGGCATCCGTTGTAGCACTCGTGCTTGTTGCTTCTCTTTGTGTTGGTTGTTTCGGCCCTGAAGCAGCAGCTAAAGCTACTGTAGATAAGGTTTTCACAACTTTAAAGAGCACCAATACTGAAAAGGTCAAAGAGTTCTTAGGCTTTGCTGAAGGTGGCGTAAACGCTGATATGGAAGGCGTTGAAATGTTTACTGACGAGCTCTTAGAACTTCTTTTCAAGAACCTCGACTACGAAATCGTTGAAACTGAAGTTATAGACAACGACAACGTTAACGTTACTGTTAAAGTAACTAACACAGATATGGGCCCTGTTTTCACAGATTTTATCTCTGAAGTTACATCGTACGCTTTCTCTCACGTTGACGAAATCAGCAACATGGGTGATGAAGAAATGATGGATCTTACTATCGAGCTTCTCACAAAGTGTTTAGAGAAAGAAGACCTCGCTACAACTACTGAAGAAATCGTTATGCACGTTTACCGTGAAGACGGCGTGTGGGATATCGACCCTGCACAGGACGTAATCGACGCAATCTTAGGCGGTTTTGTCGAAGCTTCACAGAGTTTGAACTAATATGATATGAAAAGACCCCCGATGAAAATCGGGGGCTTTTTTATTTTATCTCGTCTATTTTTTCGCTTATTTTTGTGTCAAGTGTCTGTGGGTAGGGGATACTTGAATTTTTGATTTCGTTCTCAACTTCTTTGTCAGTTAAAGCGGTTGATGTGACTATTTCTCCATCTGTTGTCCGCATCGCTTTTGCGCGTCTTTTTCTGAGCACCATAAACGTGACGCTTGATACGAGAATCAGTACTAAACTAATGGTGCTTAAACTCGGGTAGTTTCTGTGTACATTGCTGTTTTCTATAGGAGCGATGAGTTGCATAGTATCTTCGACGAACGCATCGCCGTAGGTGACGCTAAAAATATCACCATATTGTGAAGTTAAATCTGCGAGTAATTTCTTAGTATTTTTACTGCCTTCATATTCTTTTAAAATATGCAGACCGATTTTGCCTTCCATTTCGAGTAAAGCTGTGCCGATTAAGCCGTGTTCTTCGTGATTTTTAAAGTGTTTGTCCACTTCTTTTTGCACATCTGTTAAATAGTTTCTGCTGTACTGACCATAAGTGAAAGTGACGCTTGAGTCATCTTCTATAAGCTCTAAGATTTCTTTTTTGCCGTTGTTACCCTCTACAGTATCCAGTACAGCGATGGTGAGGTTATTCATACTCCCGTCATTTGACCATACACCGCACACATAATCAGGGAAATTACTAGGTGCCCACATCTGGTACAAATCGTCTGCTGTGCTAAATGGAGCTTGTGCAAAAGTCGGTATACTGAAGGCGAAAATCAGAATAAAAATTGTCAGTACAGTAATTATCTTTTTCATAACACACCTCCTGAGAGTAAGATTCTGAGCTTTGATAAAGCGTTTTTATATCTTCGATATGTTGACGGAAGCGACAGATTTATGATTTTTGAGATTTCCTTGAAACTCAGTCCTGCGTTTATGTGCAGAGTTATTATTTCGCGTTCTGTTAGTGACAACGTGTTCAGAGCATCTTCAATATCGAGCCTAGTGATAACATCGTTGTCTATGCATCCTGATGCTTCGTTAACATCGTCTAGGTTGTAAGCTTTTGCTTTCTTTAAATAGTCAATTGAGAGATTTCTTGTGACTTTAAAAATCCAAGCTCTCGGGTTTTTAATATTATCACCAGGAGGCGTCGAAAACAGCTTTACAAAAACATCTTGAGTAATATCTTCAGCAATCTGTGTTGACCCAACTATTCTGTAAGCTATCGTGTAAACAGGTATTTTAAGCTCATTGTAAATGCGGATGAAAGCTTCTTTGTCGCGGTGATTCAGCTTTTTGAAATCATTTCTGAGGTTTTTGTTATCCATAATCCGTCCTCCTTTCATAAACTATGACGAATGAGAAGAGCGATTTTTTCGCTCTAAATAAATATATTTTAGCACATTAAGATAAAAGAAAAAAGACACCCTATTGGATGTCTTCGTATAAGTTTAGCATAGATTTTGGTGTATGCTCTATGCTATTAGGTAACTTGCTGTCTTAGTTGTTGTTTTTTATGCTATATGGATCTGATATTCTTTCTTTAGATTTGCGTAACACATTATAGAAAATAAAGCTTGCTATTAAAGCAGACTTAACAAACGATATTAACATTACAAACCAAAAAGTTGATTTGTATGTTGTTAAATCTTGTTTGCTTGCTAGTATATATGAAGCTAAGTTGATTAAAAAATTCAAAACTAAGACAGCATATATGGTGCTGTAGAATAT
The DNA here is from genome assembly GCA_045532065.1 of Ruminococcus sp. Taxonomy (GTDB): domain Bacteria; phylum Bacillota; class Clostridia; order Oscillospirales; family Acutalibacteraceae; genus Ruminococcoides. The sequence continues at coordinate 13,183 of JAZSFG010000134.1, forward strand.
AAGGAGTGCAGGTATACTATATAAAAAAAATGAAAAAATCCCCACAAATGGCAGAGCAAAAATAATCGCAACACAACCTATGATGAGGCAAAAAATTCCTAATATAGCAGGTAGCTGTGCTAATTGAACAATCAACGAGACTTTCATCGTTGATGTTGCATCTGTGTTTTTCTTTAAATTAATGACAAACCAAACAACGGTTAACACAACAGACGCCATTAACCACACAATATATATTGCTAAAATTGGATATAAATAGCGTGAATCGGATTCAAGTAATAAGTTAACTGGATCTTTTATGTTTTCAAAAATTAGTGATAAAACAAAATGGACTAAAATAGTATAAGGAAAGGTTATGAGTGGTAGCAAAAATAAAAAAGTTTTATTATTATTTTTTCGGTGAAAACTTCCTGATGGTCTATCAATAGCTACTGTTTCATTATTTCCATTCATAGTTAAATTCCTTTCTGAATCAAGTTTGTCAAACTCTTTATTTGTTTATTTTATTTGTTGTACCGATTATATCATCAATTAAAGAAAAAGTATATAGTTAAAATATATTCGAAAAAAATCATGCTAAGCCAATTTGATTTGCTAGCACATTTAGCTGTGCTTGCTCAATTTAGGTCGTTGAAAGCGAATATAAGTGCAAAACAAAAAAAGACACCCTATTGGATGTCTTCGCGATAGGGCTTTGTATAGACTTGGGGTGGATATTCTGCGCTCTCCAAGCTGTCGACCACTGCGGGTGGTGCCCGAGATCTTGTTCGTGCTCGAAAGTCAGAACACGAAAACACTGTCGCGTATTTTCGGTTCTTTTACGAACCACGCGGTATTTCTGCTTACCACCATCTTACCAAAACAAAAAAGACATCCTATTGGATGTCTTCATTGTTTTGGTGGGAGAGGGTGGATTCGAACCACCGAAGTCACTGACAACAGATTTACAGTCTGCCCCCTTTGGCCACTCGGGAATTCTCCCTCATATTAACACGCAGTCAACTGAAGTTTGTGTTGATGGAGCTGGTGGACGGACTCGAACCCCCGACCTGCT